>NZ_JBYIRL010000017.1:0-174612 GCF_057708125.1 Actinacidiphila sp. bgisy145 | reverse complement strand
CTTTCAGCTGCGGCGCCGCGACGCCGCGGCGCGGCGGTCAGGCGGAACCGGAGCCGTGCAGCGGGGACACCGGCGCCCCGGCTGAGGCGTCCTCGGCCGCCGCTTCCCCGGCCGCCGCGCCCCCCGGTGCCGCCGCCGACAGCAGCGCCCGCGTGTACGGGTGCGACGGCGCCGCGAACACCTCCTCCACCGGCCCGGTCTCCACCACCCGCCCGTCCTTCATGACCGCCACCCGGTCGCTGACGTGCCGCACCACTGCGAGGTCGTGCGAGATGAACAGCAGCGCCACGCCCGTCTCGTCCCGGATGTCGGCGAGCAGGTCCAGAATCTGCGCCTGCACGGAGACGTCCAGCGCCGAGACCGGCTCGTCGCAGACCACGACGTCCGGCGCGGTGGCCAGCGCCCGGGCGATCGCCACCCGCTGCCGCTGCCCGCCGGACAGTTCGGACGGCCGGCGCCGCAGCACGGCCGCCGGCAGCCCCACCAGGTCCAGCAACTCCGCGGCCCGGGACCGGCGTTCGGCCCGGCCGCGCACCCCGGCCCGGGCCACCGCCTCACCCACCACCCGCTCCACGCCGTAGCGCGGGTCGAAGGAGCCGAGCGGGTCCTGCTGCACCGTCTGGATACGGGGCCGCGCCGCACGCCGCTCCCGCTCGGGCACCCCGCTCCACGGGCGGCCCCCGAACCGCACCTGCCCGGCGTCGGGCGCCAGCAGGCCCAGCGCGATCCGCGCCACCGTGGTCTTCCCGGACCCGGACTCGCCGACCACGCCGACCGCCTCACCCGCGTCCAGCCGCAGCGACACCTCCCGCACCACCTGGTGGGCCGCCCCGTCCGGGCCGCGGAAGCTCTTGGAGACCGCGTCGACCTCCAGCAGCGGCGCGGCGCCCGGCGCGGCGGCGGGCGGCTCTCGGCGGCGTACGGTCAGCGGCGGCTTCGCCCGCGAGGTCACCGAGGTCGCCGAGGCGGCGCCGTCCAGCGGGTGGTGGCACAGCGCGGTGTCCGGTTCGGCGGCCGGCGGCAGCGCCGTACGGCAGGTGTCGTCGGCGGCCGCGCACCGGTGGGCGTACGGGCAGCCGTCCGGACCGGCCGGCGGGCGGGGCACCGGCGGCGCCGACAGCCGGGCGCCCTTGGGGTGCAGCGCCGGCACCGCGTCCAGCAGCGCCCGCGTGTAGGGGTGCCGGGGGCGCTCCAGCACCCGCCGGCCGCTGCCGGTCTCCACCACCCGCCCGCCGTACATCACCGCGACCCGGTCGGCCAGCCGCGCCACCACCGACAGGTCGTGGCTGATCAGCAGCAGCGCGGTGCCCGCGCGCCGCAACCGGTCGAGCAGGTCCAGGATCTGCGCCTGCACCGACACGTCCAGCGCGGTGGTCGGCTCGTCGGCGACGAGCAGGTCGGGGCCCGCGGCCAGGGCGGACGCGATCAGGGCGCGCTGCCGCAGCCCGCCCGACAACTGGTGCGGGTACTGCGCGGCGCGGCGCTCCGGCTCGGGCACGCCCACGTCGGCGAGGAGTTCCCGGACCCGGTCGGCGTGCCGGGCGCGGGGCAGCACCCCGTGCACGCGCAGCGGTTCGGCGATCTCCGCGCCCACGGTGCGCAGCGGGTCCAGCGAGGACAGCGCGTCCTGGAGGACCAGGCCGACCCGCCGCCCGCGCAGCGCGCGCCACTGCGGCTCGCGCAGGGACGTCAGGTCCTGGCCGTCGAACGACAGCGTGCCGGCCCGCACCCGCGCGCCGGCGCCGGCCAGGCCCACCAGCGCGCGGGCGGTGACGCTCTTGCCGGAGCCGGACTCGCCCACCACGGCCAGGCACTCCCCGGCGTCCAGGGTGAAGGAGACGTCGCGTACGGCGCGCAGCGCGCCGAAGGACACGTCCAGGCCGTCGACGGTCAGCAGCGGGCTCATCGGCCGGTCCTCCGGGTGAAGCGGGCCTGGGCCTGGCGGCCCACGACGTTGACCACCAGCGCGGTCAGGGTGATGGCCGCGCCCGGGAAGACGCCCAGCCACCAGGCGGTCTGAAGGAAGTCGCGGCCCTGGTCGAGCATCGCGCCCCACTCCGCGGTGGGCGGCTGCGGCCCCAGGCCCAGGAAGCTCAGCCCGGACGCGGCGATCAGCGAGGAGCCGAAGCCGACCGTGGCCAGCACCAGCAGCGGCCCGAGCGCGTTGGGCACGACATGCCGCAGCACCAGCGCGGGCCGGGACAGGCCCAGCGTGGTCGCGGCCTCGACGTAGCCGGAGCGGCGTACGACGAGCGTCTCGGCGCGCACGATCCGCGCGTAACCGGGTGCGAACGCGGCCGCGATGGCGAGCGCCACGTTCACGGTGCCGCTGCCGAGGACGGCGACCGCCAGCAGCGCCAGCAGGATCGGCGGCAGCGCCAGCAGCACGTCGGCCAGGCGCATCAGCACCTGGTCGGCCACCCGCCCGCCGAGCCCGGCGGCCAGGCCGAGGACGGCGCCGGCCAGCACCGACAGCGCGGTGGCGCCGGCCCCGAGCAGCAGGGACAGCCGGGTGCCGTACACCACCCGGGTGTACAGGTCCCGGCCGAGCTGGTCGGTGCCGAACCAGTGGCCGGACCCGGGCGGGCGCAGCGCCTGGAGCGGATCGGTGGTGTTGGGCGCCGCCGAGGCGAACACGCCCGGCGCTGCGGCGGCCAGCACGAGCAGGGCGAGGAAGGCCAGCGCGGGCAGGAGCAGCAGCACGCGGCCGGAGATCCGGCGCCGTACGGGCGCGGCGGCCGCCGGCGGCGCGGCGGCGTCGAGGGTCAGCGGTGCGGTCATGGTGTCACCTGGTCCGTCCTGAGGCGGGGGTCGATGACCAGGTAGAGCAGGTCCACCAGGGTCGAGAGCACGACGAACACCGCCGCCGACAGCAGCACCAGGCCGATGACCAGGGGCATGTCCTTGTTGGTGGTCGCCTGGAGGATGAGCGCGCCGATGCCCGGCCGCCCGAAGACGGTCTCCACCAGCACCGCGCCGCCCAGCAGCGACCCGGCCAGCCAGCCGGTGAGCGTGACCAGCGGCAGCGCGGCGTGCCGCAGCGCGTGCCGCAGCCGCACCGCGGTGCCGCTCAGGCCGCGCGAGCGGGCGGTGACGGCGAACGGCTGGTGCAGCGCGGTCTCCAGCCCCTCCCGCAGCACCTGCGCCAGCACCCCGGTCATCGGCAGCGCGAGGGTCAGCGCGGGCAGCACCAGCGCGGTGCCGTTCTGCGCCCCGGCGACCGGGAAGAGCTGCCAGTGGAAGGAGAACAGCGTCAGCAGCAGGATGCCGGTCCAGTACGAGGGGCTGGAGACGGTGAGCAGTTCCAGCAGCGAGGCGGCGCCGCGCAGCGCCGGGCGCCGCCCGGCGGTCGCGACCGCGCTCAGCAGCGCCAGCAGCAGCGCCAGCGCCAGTGCGGACAGGGCGAGTTGGACGGTGGGGCCGAGCTGGCCGGTGATCAGCGAGCCGACCGGGCGCTGCACCTGGTAGGACTCCCCGAGGTCGCCGCGCAGCAGGTGGCCGAGGTAGCGCAGGTACTGCTGCCAGACCGGGTCGCCCAGCCCGTACTGGGCGCGGATGCGCGCGCGGACCTCGGGCGTGGCGGAGCTGAAGGGCCCGAGCATGGTGGTCACCGGGTCGCCCGGGATCAGCCGCAGGGCCGCGAACGCGACCGTGGCGGCGCCCAGCAGCACCGCCACGGCCGCCGCCACCCGTCGGGCCACCGCCCGCAGCAGGTGTGTCGGCGTCACGTCACTTCCCGAGCCAGGCGTCGTGGAACTCCAGCCAGGTGTTGGCGTCGGCGGTGATGCCGTGCACCTTGGTGGAGGCGCCGTACACCGAGGAGACGACGTACATCGGCACCACCAGCGCGAGGTCGACCGCGCGCTGCTGGACCTTGGTGTAGTACGCGGCGCGGCCGGCCGGGTCGAGGGTGGTCTGCCCCTGCTCGGTCCACGTGTCGAGGTCGGTGTCCTTGATGAAGGTGCCGTTGGCGCCGCCCTTGGCGGGGGTCTCGGCGCTGTTGAAGTACAGCCGCAGCACGTCCGGGTCGGCCCGCGACCAGCTGTAGTCGGAGATGTCGTCCTTGCCGCCGAAGAGCTGCTTGACGAAGGTGCCGACGTCCTGCCGGGGCCGTTTCACCTCGATGCCGAGCTTCTTCAGGTCCGCCTGCACCGCCTGGCCGAGGATGTCGTGCTGCTGGCTGACGAGGTTCTGCGGCATCAGCGGCCACTCGAGGGACAGCCGCTTGCCGTCCTTGGTGCGGTAGCCGGCGGAGTCCCGCGCGGTCCAGCCGGCCTGGTCCAGCAGCTTCGCCGCGAGCTTCGGGTCGTACGGCCAGGTCCCGGTCAGGGAGGAGTCGTAGCCGACGGTGGCGGGCGACAGCGGGCTCCAGGCGCGCTGGTAGGCGCCGAAGTAGACGCTCTTGACGTCGGCGTCCACATTGATGCCGCGCTGCACCGCCTCGCGGACCCGCTTGTCGGTGAACGGCCCGCGGGAGGCGTTGAGCACCAGGTTGTACACGCCGCCGGGGGCCTGCTTGGAGATCACCGTGAGGCCGCCGCTCGGCTTGAGGGTCTTCACGTCCGTCGGGGGCACGGACTTGGCGACCTGGACCTGTCCGCTGCGCAGCGCGCCGACCCGGACCGAGTCCTGGCTCAGGAAGCGGTAGGTGAGCTTGTCCAGGTAGGCCGGGCCCTGGTGGGCGTCGGTGGACGGGGCCCAGTCGTACTTCGGGTTGCGGGTCAGGACGGCGCTCTGCCCCTTGGTGTAGGAGGAGAAGACGAACGGGCCGGTGCCGACGTCGGCGGGGCCGCCCGCGCCGAGCTTGGAGCCGTACTTCTTGATCGCGGCGGGGGAGTAGAAGCCGAGGTAGGGGGTGCTGGCGGCCTGGAGGAAGGGCGCGAACGCCTTGGTGAAGGAGACCCGCACGGTGTACGGGTCGACGACCTTCGTGCCCGCGTACGGGCCGAGCAGCCCCGCGGCGTACTGGGACTTGGTGGCCGGGTCCACGATGCGGTCGAAGTTGGTCTTCACCGCCTGCGCGTTGAAGGGCGTGCCGTCGGTGAAGGTGACGTCCTTGCGCAGGTGGAAGGTGTAGGTGCGCAGGTCCTTCGACACGCTCCAGGACGAGGCGAGCCAGGCGTGGAACTGCCCCTTGTCGTCCTGGTAGACGAGTGAGTCGAAGACGTTGCGCTGGATGGAGCCGGTGATGTCCTGCTGGCTGACGTCGATGTCCCAGGAGACCGGTTCGGTGTCGACCGCGTAGGTGAGGGACCCGCCGGAGACGGGCTTGCCGGTGGAGGTGGTGCTGCCGCCCGACCCCGATCCGCCGCCGCAGGCCGCGGCGAGGAGTACGGCCGCGGTGGCGGCGGCGAGCGGGACGGGTCTGCGGCTGAGGCGGGACATGCGGGTCTCCCGTAGGTACCTGGTGGGTGCGAGGGCGACGGCCGGGCCGCTGGGGTGCGGCCCGGCCGTCAGGGTGGTGCGGGGTGGTGCGGGGGGTGCTGTGCGGGGGGAGGGGATCGGTCCTGTGGCGGGTGGTCAGGCCTTGGCGAGGTTCTCCCGGACGGCGGGCACGACCTCCTCCGCCCACCGCCCGAGCGCGACGTCGAGCGGGCCGCCGTCGGTGGCGAAGTGGATGAACCCGGCGGCGCCGTGCTCCAGTACGGCGCCGGTCAGCTCCTCGACCCACTGCCGTACCGAGCCGCCGATCCAGCGGCCGTCGGCGTCCCGGGTGCGGTCCAGCGCGGCGCTCGTGATCCGGCCCGGCAGGTTGAAGACGGTGGCGACCTCCGACGGGTCGCGCCCGGCCTCGGCCGCGGCCCGGTCGACCAGCGGACGCGAGTCGAGGTAGCGCCGGCTCACCCAGTCCGAGGCGTGGCCGGGTATCCAGCCGTCGGCCAGCCGCCCGGTGACCGCCAGGGAGCGTTCGCCGAGCGACCCGGTCCAGATCTGCGGGGTGGGCACGTCGGCCGGCTCGATCTCGCGGATGGTGCTGAACTCGCCCTGGAACGTGACCGGTTCACCCCCGCCGGACAGCGCGCGGACCAGGGTGATCGCCTCCTGGAGCGCCCGGACCGCCTGGCCGGGGCCGAGCCGGGGCCGGCCGAACCGCTCGATCTCGTCCCAGAAGCCGCCCGCGCCGATGCCGAGCACGATCCGCCCGCCCGACAGCGCCGACAGCGAGGTGACCGCCCGGGCGAGCACCGGCGCGGGCCGGCTCGGCAGGTTGGTGACGTTCGCCAGCCCGGCGATGCCGGAGGTGGCCCCGAGCACGAAGCCCAGCGTGGAGTAGGCGTCCAGCCGCTGCCCGTAGTACGGATGGTCCGAGGTGGAGAACAGGTCGAGGCCGGAGCGGTCGGCCTGGACCCCGAGCCGGACGATCTCGGCGGCGCGGGCGGTCTCGGTCCCGGGGGCGAATCCGAACAACGTGGTGCGCTGCGTCATCGACGCGCACTCCTTTCGTGAAGGGGGCGGTGGGTCGGGCGATCAGATCGGTGGAGCCGGTCCGGCGGGTCCGGCCGGGCGGTGCGCCGTCAGCCGGCCGCGGACCGGCTGTGCACGACGGTGTAGGTGTTCGCGTCCCGCCCGGTCACCAGCGAACGGGCGTGCTCCCGGCCGCGCCGCACACTCGCCGGGCGCTCCTCCTCCGGCAGCAGGTGGAAGGCGTCGTACGCCTCCTTGCTGTCCCACTGGGCGTAGTTGACGACGGTCTTGCCGTCCAGGCCGCGCAGGATCGTGTGCGAGCGGTGCCCGGGGTAGGTGCGGACCCACTCCTCGGGTTCGGCGAGCGTGTCGACCAGGTCCTTCTGGTGCTCCGGGTCGACGTCGAAGACGACGATCACCGTGTAGTCGTCGCGCTCGGCGGAGAACTCCGCCTTCGCCAGGCCCGGGTGGAGCTGTGTGGCCACCACCTCGGTCTGGAGCAGGCGGATGGACGTGGCGAGTTCGTTGAACAGCGGCACCGTGTGGTGCTTGAAGCCCTCGCCGGCGTACCGGGCCTGGAGGTCCTCGAGGCTGCGCCACTGGATGTAGTTGGCGGTGCCGCGCGCGTCCTGGCCGCTGTGCAGCGTGGAGGAGATCCAGCCGGGGTAGTCGGCGTGGTCGATGATGTCCCGCATCGCGTCCAGCAGGCGGTCCTGGCCCTGCTGGGTCTCGGTGCGGAAGAGGTTGAGCACGGTCAGGTAGCCGTCGTCGGGCGAGAGGAAAGGCATGGCGGTCTCCGGTCGGAAGGCAGCGGCGGACACGGCGGAGGAGCCCGGAAGGGGCTGCGAACTCCACTGTGTGAAGCGGAAGGTGACGAATGGTCAGTTGATGTCCGGGTCAGGCCGCGACGGCCTCGACGACGCTGCAGTGGCCGCCCGGTACGATCCGGGTCAGCCGCAGCCCGGCGCCGGCGAGCAGCGCGGCGAACTCCGCCTCGGTGCGCTGCCGGCCGCCGCACAGCACGAGCATGTCCAGGTCCATCAGCTTGACGTTCAGCGCGGGCCGGTCGGTCGGCAGCACCGCCTCCACCAGCAGCACCCGCCCGTCCGCGGGCAGCACCGCCCGCACCTTGGACAGAATCCGGACCGACGGCTCGTCGTCCCAGTCGTGGATGATGTTCGACAGCAGGTAGGCGTCGCCGCCCGGCGGCACCGCGTCGAAGAAGCTGCCGCCCTGCGCGGTGGCGCGCTCGGCGACGCCCGCCTCCTTGAACACCGGACCGGACTCGGCGACGACCTCCGGCTGGTCGTAGAGCACCCCGCGCAGGCCCGGGTTGGCTGCCAGGACCGCCGACAGCAGCGCGCCGCGCCCGCCGCCGACGTCGACGAGCGTGCGCAGGCCGCCGAAGTCGTAGGCGGCGACGATCGAGCCGATGATCTGGCGGGACGTCTGCGTCATCGCCCGGTCGAAGACGCCCAGCACGTCGGGGCGGTCGCGGATGTGGTCCCACACGGACGTGCCGTGCACGCGCTCGAAGACCGGGGCGCCGGTGCGGACGCTGTCGGCCAGCCGGGTCCAGGTGTCGCGCTCGGCGGGCAGGCCGGTCCAGACGGCGAAGTCCCGCAGCGAGACGGGCGAGTCGGTGCGCAGCGCGTCGCCGAGCTCGGTGAGCGCGAAGACGCGGTCCGGGCGCTCCTCGAACAGCTCGATGTCGGCGCAGGCGCGCAGCAGCCGGTAGAGGGTCGGCGCGTGGGCGCCGACCTCCTCGGCGACCTCCTCGACGGTCCGGGGACCGGCGGCGAGGGCGTCGGCGACGCCCAGTTCGGCGGCGGCGCTGACGGCCTGCGCCATCCAGCCGGCGGTGGCCAGCTGGAGGATGCGTACGGGGGGTGGAAGCGAAGCGGGCATGGCGGAACAGCCTCCATGAAAGGGGGTTGCCCGTGTCCGCCGCACGGCCCGGCCCGCGGCAACGGTCTCGCGCGGACGCGAGGACACGGTGGCGCGACGGGGCGGGGTACGGGGTGCGGAAGCGGGCTGCGGCTGGCGGAGCCGGGAGAGAAGGCTCCTGAAAGGCGCTGCACGGAAGGAGGTTGACGAACCGTCTGTTTCCGGGCAGGGCGAAGCCGCCCGGAAAGCGTGACACATGCCTGAGCAGGGCGTCAACTGACGACCGGACGGTCCGGGGCGGCGGGGCGGTCGGCGCGCGGGGCGTGGCGAGCACGGTGGTGCGCGGGGCCGCCGGAGTGGTGGGTGTGTCGGGGTGGTGGGTGCGTGTGGGGTGATGTCCGGCGCTTTGATGTCGGGGGGTTTCTACGGACGGCCGGGGCGGGGCGGCAGGTCGCCGCGGCTCCAGACCAGGTGGATGGCGAGGGCGCTCAGCCGCCATCCGTCCGGGGTGCGCACCGCCCGGGCCGCGACCCGGCTGCCGGTGCGCAGGTCCGCCCGGGCGGACTCGGGCGGGTGGACGTGGGTCACCAGCAGCTTGGCGGTCAACTCGGCCGCGTCCCCGGCCAGTTCGACCACATGGTTGGTGCTGGCGTGGTGGGTGCGCGCCCAGTTCGCCTTCGCCGCGCGCTGGAACTGCGCGAGCCCGGCGAGCCCGTGGTGCCCGCCCACCGGGAACACCAGCTCCAGGTCCGGCGTGAAGAGCGTGCCGTACCAGGTGTCGTCGCGCGCCACCGTGCCCAGGTCGTCGAAGTCGAGCAGATAGCGGTCGAGCAGGCCGCTGATCTCGGCCCGGTCGAGCAGTTCGGCGACGGCGGTGGCACCGTGGGCGCGCGGCAGGCCGGGCGCGCTCATCGCGGGCCGCGGGGCGGCGGGCCGAACCAGCGGCGCAGCGCCCTGCGGGTCGCGGCCAGGCTGCGGGCGGGGGTGGGGTCGGGGCCCGCGGCCCAGGCCACATGGCCGTCGGGGCGGAACAGTGCGGCGCCGACCCCGGCGAGCCGCTGCGCGTCCGGCCCGGTGGGGCGCGCCCGGACGTGGTGCACGCGGTCGGCCCAGGGCGCGAGGGCGCGGGCGAGCCGTTCGCCGTGGGCGGCGTCGCCGGTGAGGTCGAGCAGCACACCGCGGCCGTCGCGCAGCAGCGCGGCGGTGGTGGTGGCGGACGGCGCCGACAGGGGGACGTGGGGGAGCAGGCCGCCGGTCAGGGCGTGGCCGCCGCCCAGGTCGTAGCGGGTGTCGAGGCCGCTGACCTCGCCGGCGAGGTGCCGCCGCGCCGGGGGCAGGGCGATCAGCTCCTCGAACACCGCCCGCACCGGGTCGACTTCGGGCCCGCCGAGCAGCAGCAGGGCCTGGGCCCGGACCGAGGTGAGGACCTGGTGCCCGGCCGGGTGCCGCTCCGCGTGGTAGCTGTCCAGCAGGGCGTCGGCGAACGCGGGTGAGCCCGCGTCCTGCGCCCGCAGCGCCGCGGCGAGCTTCCACCCGAGGTTGAAGGCGTCCTGGAGGCCCAGGTTGAGGGCCTGCCCGCCGACGGGCAGGTGCCGGTGGGCCGCGTCCCCGGCGAAGAGCACCCGGCCCTCGCGGTAGCGGGCGAGCTGGCGGGCCGCGTCGTCGAAGGCGCCGGCCCACAGCGCGGTACCGTGTCCGATCTCCTCGCCGGTGACGCGTTTCCAGGCGTCCGCGACGGTCGCGAACCCGACCGCGCCGTCGGGGGAGCCGGCGGCCGACGGCGGGGAGCCGAAGACATGGACCATCACCCGGGTCACCCCGTCCGCCCGCCGGGCGGCGATCGCGAGGCCGCGGTCCAGCCGTTCGAAGCGGCGGTCGGGGATGTCGATGCCCGCCACGTCCGCCCGCAGCAGCTCCCGTTCGGCGCCCTGCCCGGGGAAGTCCGCCCCCAGCAGCTCGCGCACGGTGCTGTCCTGCCCGTCGGCCGCGACGGCGTAGCGGGCCCGTATCCGGGTGGTGGCGCCGTCGGGGGTGCGGGCGAGCAGGTCGACGTGGCCGGGGCCCTGCGTGACGCCGTACACGTCATGGCCGCGCAGCACGCGCACGCCCGAGTCGGCCGCCCGGGCGGCGAGACGGGCTTCGGTGGTGGTCTGCGGCACCTTCCACTGCCCGGCGTACGGGCCGGGGCCCGCCAGGTCCAGCGGGATGCCGCCGAAGTGGCCGCGCGGCTCGTGCGGGAGGGTGCCGAAGGCGGTCAACAGGTCGCGGCTGTCGAGGAGTTCGAGGGTGCGTGTGTTGAGGGTGGAGGCGCGCGACTCGGTGGTGGGCTCCACCAGCCGCTCCAGCACCAGTACGTCGGCGCCGCCCAGCCGCAGTTCCGCGGCGAGCAGCAGGCCGACCGGTCCCGCGCCCACCACGACGGCGTCGGCGTGCAGGTCGGGCTCCTCCGGCGCGGACGCGGCGTGCGCGGCGGGGCGTTGGGTGGGGGCCATGGTCACCGCCCGCCTTCCGCGTAGGCCCGGGCGAGCTCCAGCGTGGCCCGACTGTTGGCGCTCAGCGCCCCGCGGACGTAGTCGCGTGCCGCGGCCACGTCCGCGTCCGGGCCGAGCACGCCGGCGATCGCGTCGGGCCTGAGGACGACGGTGTGCCGGGAGGCCGCCGCGACGCCGTTCCCGTCGTCGGTGAAGGTCCACAGCCCGGTGTGCAGCGCCAGCAGCGCCGGGAGCGTGACCTGCTTGTAGGCGATCCGGTGCGGCGCCAGGCACACCCGGTGCGACTTGGTGGTGTGGGTGCTGCCGTCCTTCGCCCGGGTGTCCATCTCCAGCGTCTGGAGGCCCGGGGTGTCCTCGGTGAGCCGGACCCGGGCGACGTGCGGCAGCCGGCTCTCCCACTGGCCGGCGTCGTTGACGAAGTCGTAGACGTCCTTCGCCGTGCCGTCGACGTGCACCACGTCCTCGAAGGAGAACGTCAACTCCGCCTCGTGGTGGGCGCGTTCGACGTTCGCCCGCAGGCCCTCCAGTTCGGTGCGGGAGTTGCGGTCCACCGCCTGGTCGATCCACGCCAGGCCCTCGGGGCTGTCGTCCACCGCGCTGTAGTCGTGCAGCAGCCGCACCCGCGCGGCGTCCGCGCCCTGCGGCTCCACGATCCAGGTGCCGCCCATCCGGGCCACCGGCGGGGTCGAGACCTCCTGCCGGAAGTCGATCCGCAGCGCGCCGGGGTCCAGGGTGCGGCGCGAGGTCCAGCTCTTCGGCTCGCCGTTCGCGGTGGCCCAGATCCGGATGCGCTCCTGGCCGCCGGAGCGCTCCAGGTGGTCGACGTGGATGGTCGGCGCGAAGATCACCGGCCAGCGCTCGACGTCGGCGAGCAGGTCGTAGACGGTCGCGGCCGGGGCCGCGACGGTGATGGTGTGTTCGGTCTCGTGCGTGCCGCGCTGCGGCATGGGACCTCCGTAGGTGGTGAGGCGGCCCGGGAGGGCCGGACGGGGTGAGGGGTGGTGCGGCGGCAGGTGCCGGGCGGTCGTCAGAAGTTGCCCAGGCCGCCGCAGACGTTCAGCGCCTGGGAGGTGACCGAGCCGGCCGCGTCCGTCACCAGGTAGCCGACCAGGCCCGCCACCTCCTGCGGCGTCGAGTAGCGGCCGAGCGGGATCTTCGCCTGGAAGCGGGTGAGCACATCGCCCTCGCTGACGTCCCACGCCTGGGCGTATCCCTGCCGGACCCGCTGCGCCATCGGCGTCTCCACGTATCCCGGGCAGACCGCGTTGACGGTGATGCCGGTGGGCGCCAGCTCGTTGCCCAGTGCCTTGGTGAAGCCGACGACGCCGTGCTTGGACGCGGAGTACGGCGCCCCGAGCACGACGCCCTGCTTGCCCGCGGTGGACGCGATGTTGACGATGCGTCCCCAGGGCCGGTTGCGCAGCCCGCCGGTGGTCAGCACCTCCCGGGTGACCAGGAAGACGCTGTTGAGGTTGGTGTTGATCACGTCGTACCAGAGGTCGTCGGCGAGGTCGGCGGTGACACCGCCGCCGGAGCGCCCGGCGTTGTTGACGAGGATGTCCACGCCCCCGTACGCGGCCACCGCCTGCGCGACGAACGGCCGGACCGACTCCGGGTCGCGCACGTCGACCTCGGCGCCGTCCACCGCGAGCCCCTCGGCCCGCAGTTCCTTGACGGTCGCGGCGACCGACTCGGCGGTGCGCGCGCCGAGGAAGACCCGGTGGCCCTGTTCGGCCAGCAGCCGGACGACGGCCAGCCCGATGCCGCTGGTGCCGCCGGTCACGACCGCGACCCGGCCGAAGTCCCCCGCGGCCGGGTCTGGTTGCTCCTCCTCGGCGGCCGGCTGCGGCGCCGCGGCGGCCAGTTCGCCGTTGACCGCGGCCAGCAGCGCCCGGGGGGTGGTGTCGGGGGCCAGCGCGTCGTCGCCGAGCGCGATGCCGTACTCGCGCTCGATCCGGCTGCCGGTCTCCAGCAGGGCCAGCGACTCGTAGCCGAGCGCGCCGAAGTCGGTGTCGAGGATCTCGCCCTCGAGGTCGACGGTCTCGTCGGCGCCCGCGCCCTCGCGCAGAATCCTGCGCAGGTCGTCGAGGCGGAACGGGGTGTGCGCCATGGGGTCCTCCCAGCGGGAACGGGTGGGTACGTGCGGCGGCCCGCGCGGCAGCGGACCGGTGGGGCGGTGGGGGTGCGGTCGGGTTACCGTCCGGGGCGCACGCGGCGCCGGGCCGGATCGAACTGACGTGGCGTCAGATAGGGTCGGCGGCGCGAACGACGACCGCGGAGTTGAAGCCGCCGTAGCCGCGGGCGACGACCAGCGCGGTGCGCAGCGCCGCCTCGCGGGCGGCCCCGGTGACCAGGTCGATCCGGTAGCCCGGGTCGGGGGTGACATGGACGGTCGGCGGGATGACGCCGTGCCGCAGCGCCAGCAGCGCCCCGGCCAGGTCGAGCGGCGCGGCGCCCGACCCGAGCCGGCCCGTGGCGGTCTTCGGCGCGGTGACCGGCACGGCCGACGGCCCGAACACCGCCGCCAGCGCGTCGGCCTCGATCCGGTCGAGCGCGGGCAGCCCGGCGGCGTCGGCGAAGACCACGTCGACCTCGTCCGGCGCCACCCGCGCGTCGGCCAGCGCGGTCACGATCGCGTGCCGCAGCCCCGGCTCCCGGCCGGAGCCCGGCCGCGGGTCGAAGGAGGCGCCGTAGCCGGCGACGACGCCGTAGCCCGCCACCCCCCGCGCCCGCGCGGTGGCCGCGTCCTCGACCAGCAGGATCGCACCGCCCTCGCCGGGGACATGGCCGGAGGCCGCCGCGTCGAAGGGCAGATAGGCGCCGTCCGGGTCGTCGCTGGTGGTGAGCCGGGCACTGGCCAGCTGCGCCACCCAGCCCCACGGGCACAGTGCGGCGTCCACACCGCCGGAGACGATCAGCGGGGTGCCCTTGCGGATGAGCCGGCGGGTGTGGGCGAGCGCGTCGAGCCCGCCGGCCTGGTCGCTGACGATGACGCCGGAGGGCCCCTTCATGCCGTTGCGGATGGAGATCTGGCCGCTGTTGACGGCGTAGAACCAGGCGAAGGACTGGTAGGCGCTCACATACTGGCCGCCCTGGCTCCACAACTTGCGCAGTTCGTTCTGCCCGAACTCGAAGCCGCCGGAGGTGCTGGCGGTGACCACGCCCATGTCGAACGCGGCGTGGTCGGTGGCCGGGTCGATGCCCGCGTCGTCCAGCGCCCAGTCGGCGGCGACCAGCGCGAGGCGCGTCATACGGTCGGTCTGCGGGATCAGCCGCCCCGGCAGGTGCTCCTCGGCGGTGAAGCCGGTGACCTCCCCGGCCAGCCGGGCGGGGTAGCCCGTCGCGTCGAAACGGGTGATCGGGCCGATGCCGCTGCGGCCCTCGACGGTCGCCGACCAGAACTCCTTGGTGCCCAGGCCGGTCGGCGCGACCACGCCGAGCCCGGTGACCAGCGCCTCGCTCATGCCGCCCTCCGCTCCGGCGCGGCCAGCACCATCGCCGACTGGAAGCCGCCGAAGCCGCTGCCGACGGTCAGCACGGTGTCGGTGCGGTGCTCGCGGGCGGTGAGCGGCACGTAGTCGAGGTCGCACTCCGGGTCGCGGGTGTGGAGGTTCGCGGTCGGCGGCACCACGTCGTTGCGGATCGCCAGCGCCGACGCGGCGATCTCGATCGAGCCGATCGCGCCGAGCGAGTGCCCGACCATCGACTTGATGGAGCTGACCGGCACCTCGTAGGCGTGCGCGCCCAGGCTCCGCTTGAACGCGGCGGTCTCGTGCCGGTCGTTCTGCTTGGTGCCCGAGCCGTGGGCGTTGACGTAGTCCACGGCGCTCGGGTCGAGCCGCGCCTCGTCCAGGGCGACCCGGATCGCCTCGGCCAGCTCCACGCCGTCCGGGCGCAGGCCGGTCATGTGGAAGGCGTTGCAGCGGGAGGCGTAGCCGGCGATCTCCGCGTAGATCCGCGCGCCGCGGCGCCGCGCGGCGCCCAGCTCCTCCAGGACGAAGACGGCCGCGCCCTCGCCGAGCACGAAGCCGTTGCGGGTGCCGTCGAAGGGGCGCGAGGCGTGCTCGGGGTCGTCGTTGCGGGGTGTGGTGGCCTTGATGGCGTCGAAGCAGGCCACGGTGATGGGGGAGATGGGGGCGTCGGAGGACCCGGCGACCATGACGTCGGCGCTGCCCTCGCGGATCAGCTCGACCGCGTGGCCGACGGAGTCGATGCCGGAGGTGCAGCCGGTGGAGACCACCGCCGACGGCCCCTCGGCGCCCGCGGCCCAGGCGACCTCCGCGGCGAACGAGCTGGGCACCAGGTAGTCGTACAGGTGCGGTACGGCGTAGCGGTGGTCGACCTCCGCCAGCCGCCCGCCGTCGCTGACCACGCGGTACTCCGTGTCGAGACCGGTGGTCGCGCCGACCGCGCTGCCGACGGTGACGCCGACCCGGTGCGGGTCGAGGGCGCCGAGGTCCAGCCCGCTGTCGTCCAGCGCCTCGCGGGTGGCGGCCACCGCCAGTTGGGCCGCGCGGTCCATCCGCCGGATCTCCTGCGGGCCCAGGCCGTGCGCCTCGGGGCAGAAGTCGATCTCGGCGGCGACCCGGGACCGGAACGGCGCCGGGTCGAAGAAGGTGATGCCGCGGGTCGCGGTGCGGCCCTCGGCGAGCAGGCCCCAGAAGTCCTTGACGCCCACCCCGCCCGGGGCAAGGACGCCGATGCCGGTGATGACCACGCGCCGCCCGCTCATGCCGAGCCGTCCCAGGAGTAGAAGCGGGTGGCCATCGCGTCGGCCGGGGAGCGCCAGGTGGCCGGGTCGTAGGCGCCGATGAAGGGCTTGAGGTCGGCGCTGATCCGCACGAAGCGCGGGTCGGTCTTCGCGTCCTCGATCCGGCTGCCGCCGTCGTTCTCGTCGAAGTCCTGGAGGTGGAAGTACAGGCCGCGGTAGAAGAACAGCTGGCGGCGCCGGGTGCCCATCCGGTGCGGCAGGTCGGTGCGGTCGAAGTCGGCGAAGAGCGCGCCGACGTCGGCGGCGTGGCCGGGTTCCATCCGCGCCACGATCAGGGTGCTGTGCATCGGTCCTTCTCTCGGTCGTTCCGGGGGGTGGTGACAAGAGAGCGGGGCACGCCGTCGGGCCCTGGGGTACAGCAGTGCGGGGGCAGGTGCGGGGTGTACGGGGGTGTTCCGGGGGAGCTCGGCGGTCAGGCCGCGGCGGCCGGCGCGGGGCGGCGGGCCGGGCCGAACCAGCGGGCCAGGCTCTCCTCGACGCCCAGGCCGCTGCCCGGAGAGGTCCACGCGACGTGGCCGTCCGGGCGGACCAGGACGGCGCCGGTGCCGGCCGGCACCCCGCCCCCGCCGGTACGGTGCGCGCCGCCGCTGCCGGCCGGGTCGTCCGCCGGTTGCGGGGCGCCGGTGACGACGGTCAGCCGGTCGCTCCAGGCCGCGGCCCGGCGGCGCAGCCCGGCGTCGTCGGCGAGGTCCAGCAGCAGGCCCCGGCCGGTGCGCAGCAGCGCGGTGGTGTCCACGGGCCCGGCGGCGGTCGCCAGCCGCGCTTGAGGAAGCCGCCGCCCGAGCAGCGGGTGGGTGCCGGGCCCGACGTCGTAGCGGATGTCGAGGCCGCTGACCATCCCCGCCAGGTGGCGGCCCACCGCGTCGTGGACCACCAGCCCGGCGAGCACGTCCCGCAGCGGCTGCACCTCGGCGCCGCTGAGGTAGAGCAGGCCCTGCGCCCGGGTGTTGACCAGCAACCGCCGCCCGACCGCGTGCCGTTCGTCGTGATAGGTGTCCAGCAGGCTTTCCGGCGCGTCGCCGCGCACCACCGCGCCCAGCTTCCAGCCGAGGTTGACGGCGTCCTGCACGCCGGTGTTCATGCCCTGGCCGCCCGCGGGCAAGTGGATGTGCGCGGCGTCGCCCGCCAGCAGCACCCGCCCGCGCCGGTACTGCGTCGCCTGCCGCGCCGCGTCGCCGAACGCGCTGATCCACAGCGGGGTGGCCGCGCTGATGTCCTGGCCGGTCAACCGCTGCCAGGCGGCGGCCACTTCGCCGTACGCCAGGCCCTGCGGCCGGCGGCGCGGCCGGGCGCCGCGCTCGCAGACGATGATGCGGTGCGCGCCCGCGCCGATCGGCACCGACATCGCCATGCCGCCCGGCAGCGCCTCGCCGATCGGGCGCGGCGCGATCGCGCAGTCCGCGATGTCGGCGAGGAACATCTCCATGGTGGACTCGGTGCCCTCGAAGGCGAATCCGCCGAGCTTGCGCACGGTGCTGCGGCCGCCGTCGCACCCGACCAGCCACGACGCGCGCAGCGTACGGCGGCCGGCGGGCCCGTCCACGGTGACGGTGACCTCCTCGCCGTCGGCGGCGAGCCCCACCACCTCGGTGCCGCGCAGCACCCGGACGCCCAACTCCTCGATCCAGCCGCCGAGTACGGCCTCGGTGCGGTGCTGCGGCACGCCCCGCACGCTGAAGTGCGCGCCGTCGAGCACGCCGAAGTCCACCGGTACGCCGCCGAAGTGGCCCAGCGGGCTGGTGTCCAGCGGTCCGTACCGCGGCAGCAGGCCGCGCTGGTCCAGGACCTCCATGGTGCGCGGGGTGAAGCCGAGCCCGCGGGACTCGCCGCTGGGCTCGGCGAGCCGGTCCAGCAGCAGGACGTCGGCGCCGGCCAGCCGCAGTTCGCCCGCGGCCATCAGCCCGGTGGGGCCGGCGCCGACCACGATCACGGCAGCGTCCATGAGGGTGCCTCCTCTCATTGGTTCCACACGGTGGGACGGGGGAGCGGCGATGCCACGGATGGCGCCGGTGCCGCGGATGCCACAGCTGCCATGGGCGTCATGGGCCGCGGCAGGGGCGGAGAAGGGGAGGGAGAGGGAACGACGGGGCGCCTGGAACACCATCGGTCAGGGCCCGGGTCCCGGGAGGGGGAACGGCATGTCGGTGCGGGACCGCCAGGGGTCTCCCGCACGTGCCGGTAACGCGGCGCGAAGTGGGCACAGCTGCGCCGTGAAATGAGTGTGACAGCCCGCTTCGGACGCTGTCAATAGCAGATCTGAATCGCGATCAGGGGCCTCGGGAAACCTGCTGCGGCGTGATCGCGGCGCGCTTCCGCCGCCCCGCCGCCGGGCGTCCTCACATGTGCTTCACGCCCACGTAATTGGGCGCAACATTTGCGCCCGGAGATTGCCCGGCACCGGGCTCTGCTTTCCTTGACGCCGTGCCTCGGCGCTGCTTACTGTGCTGCCGACCCAGCTGCGAACGGCCATTCGATCCCATCTCTGCGACCGGACAGAATTCGGATGGACCGGCCGCCGACGGAAAGGGTGTCACCATGCGCCGGCCCCTACGCGTCCCCGAGGCCCACGCACCGCTTCTTCGAACCGTCCAGGCCGGCGACCGAGGTGCCGCCGGCCATGCCACCGCCGAGTGCGCGCGCTGCCGTCGCGGGGTCGGCAGCGCCGGACACGGCTCGCCGTCCCGGCCCGTGCTGTGCGGGCCGTGCGTGGAGCGGCTGCGCGCCGACCTGTGCCATGTGCTCACCCTGCACGAGGAGACCGAGCGCGCCCTCGTCCGCACCCCGGCGTCACTGCGCCAACGCGTCAGCGGCAGCCGGTCGTTCGGGATCGTCCTGGACGACGACGCGGTGGCGGTGCGCTCGGCGATCCGCGCCCTGCTGCTGTCCTGGACCCGCCTGGTCGCCGATGAACGAGGGGTGCCCGCCGTCACGGACACCGAGGTCAGAGGGCTGCTGCGGTACCTGGTGGTCCATCTGGAGTGGCTGGCGGGCCATCCGGCCGGGCCCGACTTCGCCGACGAGGTGGCCGAGTTGCTGGCCTCGGCCGGGCGGGGTGCGGCCGCGGAGCAGGCGGCGCCGCTCGGCCCCTGCCCGCAGCCCGGCTGCGGCGGGACGCTGCGGGCGCCCGCCGCGGCCGCCGTGCCCGCCGCGGGCCAGGCGCCCGCCGCCCGGCAGGTGCGCTGCGAGTACGGCCACGGGGTGCCGCCCCGCCAGTGGTTCCTGCTCGCCGAGCGCAGCCGGCGCGGCGCGGACGGACGGCGCCCCGCGCCGGCCGGCCGGGGGCCGCGGGGGCGGGGGTGCCGGCCGGTGAGCGGTGACCGGCGCCCGGCGCGCACCGTGCCCACCGAACTCGCCGCACTCGCCATGGGCGTCTCCCCGGCGACCATCAGGAAATGGGCGAGCCGCGGGAAGATCACCCGCTACGGAAGCCCGCAGCGCGCCGAATACGACCTCGACGAACTCTTCGAACTGGCCGCGTCGGGGAATCCGGAGATTCCGCAGGAATGCCCGGGAGAAGCCTCCTGCGGGGCGTCGTAATGAGCATGCGAAAGGAGGTCGGAAGATGACGGAATTCGACGGCGGGCAGGAATTCCGGGCGTGCCGGAAGATCCGGCGTCCCGCGGCGGAATACGCGGCCGCGCCCGCCCGCGCGGCACCCCGGAAACCGCCGGTGCCGACCCCCCGGAAACCGCCGCAGCCGGCGGTCTCGAAAAGGCCCGGGGGGCGATTGCGTTCCGCCCGGCGGCTATGGCGCGGCCACCCCGGGCGGGCCCGCGGGCGGCGGCATTTCCAGCACCACCTTCCCCAGCGTGTGGCCGCCCTCCACCGCGCGCACCGCCTCCGCCGCCCGCGCGAACGGCACCACCCGCGTCACCATCGGGTCGAGCACGCCGGTGCGCACCAACTCCACGACGGCGCCCAGCAGTCGGGGGTCGCGTACCGGGCCCACCGGCGCGCCGCCCAGCGCGCCGACCGTCGCCCGGTCCGCGCCGCTGACCAGCCGCTCCCGGTCCGCGAGCAGCCCGGCCGCCTCATGGAGCACCTGACCGCCGACCAGGTCCAGCACCCCGTCGATCCCCGCGGGCGCCGCTGCCCGCACCCGCGCGGCGAGCCCCGGGCCGGAGGCGACGTGCACCACTCCCAGCGCCTCGACCGCCGCCCGCTTGCCTTCGGCGGCCGAGCCCACCACCGACAGCCCGAGGTGCGGCGCGACCTGCGCGGCGGCCACCCCGACCCCGCCCCCGACCCCGGTGATCAGCAGCGTCGCCCCCCGCGGCAGCGCCAGCCGGCGCACCGCGCCGTAGCCGGTCGCCGCCGCGATCGGCAGCACCGCGGCGTCGGTCCAGGACACCTCCGCGGGCTTGCGCACCGCCGCGTCGGCGGCCAGCAGGGTGTACTGGGCGTACCCGCCGGTCGACGGCCCGCCCAGGACCGCGTCGCCGACCGCGAAACCGGTCACGCCCGGCCCGAGGGCGGCGACCTCGCCCGCCGCCTCCCCGCCCATCACGGCCGGCAGCAGCACCTCGGGCGCACCGGCCGGCCGGCGGCCAGAACGGCGCTTCCAGTCCACCGGGTTGACCCCGGCCGCGCGCACCGCGAGCAGCAACTGCCCCGGCCCCGGCGCCGGTATCGGCAGATCGGCGAAGTGCTCGGCCTCCGGGCCGCCGAAGTAGCTGTGGACATAAGCCTTCTGCACGTGTTTCCCCGGTGTTCTCAAGCGGTTCCGCTCGGGCGGAATCCGGTGGGCGGACTTCGGGAGCAGGGCGTTTCGGCGGGCGGATCGGCGCGGGCTTGCGCACCGGTCCGGCCCACTCGGCGAAAATGCCATGCAGATTGCACTTTACCTAAGGCGCTGGCTAGGCTCGACCCGAGTCCGACGGATCGTCTGTTTTCCGTCGGTGGTTCGGCATTCGGCCCGCACCGCGCGCCTGCACCGCCCCTCGGGCGCACCGGCGCACCCCCTGGCGGAGCGCGGCACAGACAAGGAGCACATCGCATGGGAAACACGGTTGTCGTCGTCGGCGGCGGATACGGCGGGGCGGCATTGGCCAACCTGCTCGACGCGGACTTCGACGTGGTGCTGGTCGACCCCAAGGACGCCTTCGTCCACACCGTGGCCGCGTTGCGCGGGCTGGTGGACGAGGACTGGTCGCAGCGCATCTACTTCGGCTTCGACGGGCTGCTGCGCCGCGGCCGGCACGTACGCGACCGCGCCGTCGAGGTCGACGAGCGCGGCGTCACCACCGCCGGCGGCCTGCGCCTGGACGCGGACTACGTGGTGCTCGCCACCGGCTCCGCCTACCCCTACCCCGCCAAGCAGGAGGCCGACGACGCCGCGGCCGCCCGCGAGCGGCACGCCGCGACCCGGGCCGCGCTGGCCGCCGCCGAGCGGGTCCTGCTGCTGGGCGCCGGCCCGGTCGGGCTGGAGCTCGCCGGGGAGATCACCGACCGCTGGCCGCGGCTGCGCGTGGTGCTGGTCGACCCCGCCGACGACGTGCTCGGCGGCCGCTACCTGCCGGAGCTGCGCGCCACCCTGCGCGAGCAACTGGCCGCGCGCGGCGTGGAGTTCGTCCTCGGCAGCGCGCTGGCCGCCGAACCCGAGGTGCCGTCCGGCGTCCGCGAGCCGTTCACCGTCCACACCGCCGCGGGCGTCGCCGTCGAGGCCGACCTGTGGTTCCGCTGCTACGGCGTCTCCCCGCTCAGCGACATGCTCGGCGGGAGCCTGGCCGCCGCGCGCCGCGACGACGGCTTCGTGGAGGTCGACGCGCACCTGCGGGTGGCCGGCGCCGCGAACGTCTTCGCGATCGGCGACGTCACCGCGGTGCCGGAGCCCAAGCGGTCCAAGGCCGCCTCCGAGCACGCGGCCGTCGTCGCCGCCAACATCACCGCGCTGGCGGCCGGGCGGCCGCCGCAGCGCGCGTACGAGCCGGGCGGCGACGCCGTGCTGGTGCCGCTGGGCGCCACCGGCGGCGCCTCCCAGGTACCCGGCCCCGACGGCCCCTTGGTGCTCGGCCCGGAGGAGACCGTCCGCTACAAGGGCGGCGACCTGCTCGTCGGCCGCTACGCGGAGCTGTTCGGGGTGTCGGCGCCCGTCGCCGGCTGAGCCGTACGGGCGCCGGCTGAGCCGGACCGCGGGACCGAGCAGCCCCACCGTCAGAAGCACGCACCTACCGAGGCGTTGAGATTCCGACCGGGGGCCGCCGGCCGCCCGGGCTCGCACGCGACATGAGAGGTGGTCCACCCATGGGCAACGAAGCGCGGTCCCTGGCCGGGAAGGTCGCCGTGGTCACCGGCGGCGCGGGCGGCATCGGCGCCGCCACCGTGGAGGCGCTGGCCGCGGCGGGCGCCGACGTGGTGCTCGCCGACGTCGAGGAGGAGGCCGTGGCGAAGGCCGCCGCGGAACTGGCCGCCAAGGGCCTGTCCGTGGTCGGCCGCGCCGTGGACGTCGCCGCCGAGGACAGCGTCCGCGACCTGGTGGACTTCACCGTGGACACCTTCGGCGGCATCGACGTGCTGGACAACAACGCCGCCCTGACCTCGGCGATCCGCGCCGACCGCGACGTGGTGACGATGCCGGTCGAGCTGTGGGACCAGGTGATGGCGGTCAACCTGCGCGGGCCGATGCTGCTGTGCAAGCACACGGTCCCGGTGATGATCCGGCGCGGCGGCGGCTCGATCGTCAACATCACCAGCGGGCAGGGGCTGTCGGGCGACCGGGTGATGGTCGCCTACGGCAGCTCCAAGGGCGGGCTGGTCGCCCTGACCCGGTTCGTGGCCGCCGCGTACGGCGCGCACGGCGTGCGGTGCAACGCCGTCGCGCCCGGGCTGATCCGCACCCCGGCGCTGGAGGCCGACATGCCGCTGCCGGTCCAGGAGATGTTCCAGAGCGCCAACCTCATCCCGCGGCTGGGCACCCCGCAGGACGTCGCCGAGCTGGTGGCCTACCTCGCCTCCCCGGCGGCGTCCTTCATCACCGGCCAGGTGCTGCCCGTCGACGGCGGCTTCCTCGCGCACCTGCCGACGCTCTCCCCGCTGCCGCACTGAGGCCGCACGAAGGCCCGGGCCCGCCCTCCAGCGGCGGACCCGGGCCTTCGCCTTGCTGCCGCACGTCCCCCGCGCGGCCCGGGACCCTCACCCCACCCAGGGTGAGATCCCCGCCTCGATCGCGCCCGGGCCGGCCGGCCCCGCCCACGCGAAGTAGCCGTCCGGCCGCACCAGGGCTGCCTCGCCCGGCGCGAGGTCGCCGCCGGCCGACCGCGCCACCACCAGCCGGTCCTTGCGGCGGGCGGCCCCCGGCAGTTCCCCGCCGTCGGAACCGGCCGCGTCCGCCGCCGGGAGCACCAGCACGAACCGCCCCCCGCGCAGGACTTCGTACAGCCGCCCCCGCTCCAGCGGCAGGTCCGGGGCGCGCCGCCCCACCAGGCGGTGCGCGCCGCGCGGCGCCGGGTAGGCGTAGCCGACCCCGGTGATCTCGCCGACCGCCTGCCGCGTCACCGGCCGCACATGGGTGACGACCAGCTTCCGCACGGTGCGCAGCGCCACCTCGAACGGGTTGTGCGCCATCGCCAGCCGCAGGTTCAGCCCGCTGGTGCGCAGCACCGCCCGGCCGACCGGGTGCCGCTCGTCGTGGTAGCTGTCGAGCAGCGCGTCGCCGGCCCAGCCGCCGAGCACCGCCGCCAGCTTCCAGCCGAGGTTGGCGGCGTCCTGAAGACCGGTGTTCATGCCCTGCCCGCCGGCCGGCGAGTGCTGGTGCGCGGCGTCCCCGGCGAGCAGCACCCGGCCGACCCGGTAGCGCGGCACCTGCCGCTCGTCGCTGTGGAACCGGGACAGCCAGCGCGGGTCGTGCATGCCGAAGTCGCTGCCGAAGGCCCGCTCGATGATCGACCGCAGCTCCTCGAACTCCAGCGGCGCGTCCTCCGCCGCCTCGCGGCCGGACCGCTCCCAGCCGCCCACCCGCCACCAGCCGTCGCCGAAGGGCGCGATGAAGCCGAACGCGTCCCCCGTGCCGTGCACGCGCACCACCAGCTCGGGCCGCTCGGTGAACTTCACGTCGGCCAGCGCCACCGAGCGGATCACGACCTTCCCCGGGAACGGCAGCCCCAGCGCCTCGCGCACCGCGCTGCGCACCCCGTCCGCCCCCACCAGGTACGACGCCCGCACGGTGCGCACCTCGCCCGCCCCGTCACCGGTCTCGCGGACCGAGACGGTCACCCCGTCGGCGTCCTGCGCCAGGCCGGTGACCTCGGCGCCGTAGCGGATCACCGCGCCGTGCTCCAGCGCCCGGCGCAGCAGCAGTTTCTCCACCTCGTACTGCGGGGTGACCAGCAGGAAGGGGTAGCGGGAGGCCAGCGTGCCGAGGTCGAAGGGGATCGCGCCGAACAGCCGCAGCTCCCGGATGACCTGGCCGGTGGGCACCAGCTCGTCGGTCAGGCCGCGCGCGTCGAGGAGTTCGAGGGTGCGGGCGTGCACCCCGAAGGCGCGGGTGAGGTTGCTGACGCCCTCCGGGCGCCGTTCGAGGACCTCCACCGGCACCCCCGCCGCCGCGAGGTCGCCGGCCAGCAGCAGCCCGGTCGGCCCGGCGCCGGCCACCACCACCGGGAACGGCGCCGGGTGCGGGGACTTCGGGGCGGTGGGCATGCCGTCGCCGGAGCGCGGCGGATCTTCCTGGGACATGCGCGACTCGCTTCCTGGGGAATCCCGGAGCAGGGCTCGACGGGGGACGGCGGGAGCCGGGAACCATCCTGCTCCGCGTCTGTGAACCCTGTGCTGCGGCGGCATGTCGGCACCCGCGCGCCCGCCGTGCCCGCCCGCGCGCGCGCCCGCCGCGCCCGGGAACGCGTACGCCGCCACGACGGGGCCGTGGCGGCGTACCCGGACGAGCGGCGGTGCGCCCGCTGCGGAAAGGTCCCTACGGCGCTACGCGGTGGTCTCCGGTTCGAAGGCGCTCAGGGTCGGGTCGTAGTCGGACGTACCGATGTCGTACATCGGGGTCATCCAGTGGTAGAAGTTGTCGCCGCGCTCGCGCAGCAGACCGTACAGCCGGCGCATCAGGCGGCGCCGGACATCGGCGAGTTCGGGGTGCGGGTAGCGGTTGGCCAGCTCGTACGGGTCGGCCGCCAGGTCGTACAGCTCGTTGACCGACTCGGGGTTGACCACGAGCTTGTAGCGGTCGTCGCGGATCATCCGCTGCGGGTAGGGGAAGTGGTGGCCGTGGAACTCCGCCAGCAACTCCTGCCGCCACGGCGGCGCTTCGCCCCGCACCAGCGGCAGCAGGCTGCGACTGTCCACCGCCGGCGACGGATCGCAGCCCGCCAGCTCCAGGATGGTCGCGGTGCAGTCGGTGAGCGTCGCGAACTCCTGCCGCACCTGCGGAGGCCCGCCCGGCACCCGGACGATCCCCGGGATGCGGTAGATGTCCTCGTACATCGCCGGGCCCTTGTCGTGCAGCCGGTGCGCGCCGGTGAACTCGCCGTGGTCCGCGGTGAACAGCACCGAGGTGTCATCGGCCAGGCCCAACTCCTCGATCCGGGTGAGGATACGGCCGATCTGCTCGTCGATGAGCGTCACATAGCCCCAGTACACCGCGATGAGCTTGCGGGTCACCTCGATGGGCATCGTGTCGAACGTCCAGTGCGCGCTGTAGTTGCGCTGCACCGGCGGCTTGCCCTCGAACGTCTCGGCGATCGAGGGCGGCAGCTCCACCAGCTCCGGGTCGTACCGGTCGAAGTAGGCGTCCGGCAGCAGGTAGGGCAGGTGCGGGCCGAAGAAGTGCGTGGCCTGGAAGAACGGCCGCCCGGTGGCCGCGTAGCGCTCCAGCTGCTCGATGGTCCGGGTGGCGAGGTAGTACTCGAAGGTGGCCTCCACCGGCTGGTGCAGCCGCGCCGCCAGCAGGTTGCCGGGGTTGCCGTTGGGCATGGTGCCGCGCACCAGGTCCGAGATCCGGTACGGCGGCAGGTCGCGCTCGGCGAGGTAGGCCAGGTAGTCCGGGTGGTCGACCGGGTTGTGCCAGCCGGCCAGGTCCGGGCCCTCGAAGCCGTACGACGCGGCGTTGCGCTCGGTGCCGCCGTGCCACTTGCCGACCAGGCCCAGCTGGTAGCCGCGCTCGGCCAGCGCCGCGGGGAAGGTGAAGACGTCCTCGCGCAGGTCCTCCAGGTAGCCCACGTTGCGCTCGTGGTTGGCGAGCAGCCGGTGCCGGAAGGGCGCCTGGCCGGTGAGCAGGCTCGCCCGGGCCGGGGTGCAGATCGCGGTGGGGGTGTAGAAGCGGTCGAAGCGGGTGCCGCCGGCCGCCAGCCGGTCCAGGTGCGGGGTGGCCACGTGCGGGTTGCCGTACGCGCCCAGGGTGTCCACCCGGTGCTGGTCGGTCATCAGGAACAGGATGTTCACTTGCCGGACGCCTTCGTGAACGCGGCACCGTCGTAGTACGACGACGGGTCCGGGGCCTTCTTCAGCTGGCCGGTGCTCACGAAGAAGTCGGCCAGGCCGTTCAGCCACTTGTCCACGGTGCCGTCCTTCGTCTTCGCCACCAGCTGCGCGGTGGTGAGCAGTTCGACGTTGGCCGCGTCCGCGCGGGTCTGCGCCTCGGTGACCTGGAGCATCTTCGCGGACAGCTTGATCGCCTCGTCCTTGTGGGCGGACCGCCAGTCGTTCGCCTCCTGGAGCACCTTGACCACCTTCGCGGTACGGGCGGCATCCGCCTTCGGGCCGGAGACGAAGGCGGTGGGGAAGGCGTGGTCGGGGAAGTCCCGGTCGGCGGCCAGCTCCACCAGCTTCGGCTTGCGCTTCTTGATCGTGTCGATCAGCGGGTAGTAGAAGCCCGCGCCGTCGATCTGCCCGGAGGAGAACGCCGACACGATGGTGGCCGGGTCCATCGCCACCTTCTTGACGTCGGAGATCTTCATCCCGGCCTTCGCCAGCGCCAGATCGAGGATCATCTCGCCGGAGGTGCCCTCGGTCACCGCGACCTTCTTGCCCTTCAGCTGCTCGATCGAGGTGATGCCGGGCTGCGCGATGACCCGGTCGGCGTAGGTGAGCGTGTCGATGGCGATCAGCTTCGCCTTGCCGCTGGCGGGCAGCCACAGCGCGCCCGGGCCGATGTAGCCGTAGTCGAGGTCGCCGGAGCCCAGCGCCTGGATCTGGATCGGGCCGTTGGTGAAGACCTTCACGTCGGCGCTGAGGCCGTGCTTCTTCCACAGGCCCTGGTCGTCGGCTATCGCCAGCAGGCTGGAGCCGTTGAAGTCGCCGATGTAGCCGAAGCGGACCTTGGAGCCGCCACCGGAACCGCCCGAACTGCTGGAGGAGCAGGCGGCAGCGGTGAGTGACAGAGCGGATGCGGACAGTGCGGTGACGAAGCCGCGCCGGCTCAACGGGGCCATGGCGAGGGTCCTTTCGGGAAAGTGGTACGGGAAACGGGGTACGGGGTTACGGGTACGGCGTGCGGTGCGCGGAAAAGGAAGCGGGGGTCCGACTCAGGCGGCCGGGGCGTCCGGTGCGGGATTCGCCGCCGGGGGCGGGTCGGCCGGACCCTGGTGGTACACCGACTGCCAGACCTGGTTGCGCAGCGCGGCGAACTCGGGGGAGAGCCGGATCTCCTCCGTGCGGGGATAGGGCAGGTCCACCTCGACCACCGTGTGCACCCGCCCGGGCTTCGCCGCCATCACCACCACCCGCTGGGCGAGGTAGACGGCCTCCTCCACGTCATGGGTGACGAACATGACGGTGCGCCGCTCCTTGCTCCAGGTCTCCAGCAGCTGGTCCTGGAGCTGCACCCGGGTCAGCGCGTCCAGCGCCCCGAACGGCTCGTCCATCAGCAGCACCTCGGGGTCCACCGCGTACGCCCGGGCGATCGCGCAGCGCTGCTTCATGCCGCCCGACAGCGTCTTCGGCAGCGCGTCCGCGAAGTCCGTCAGCCCGACCAGCTCGATCGCGTGGTCCGCCCGCGCCCGGCGCTCCCGGGCCGGCATCGAGGACAGCTTCAGCCCGAACTCCACGTTGCGGCGCACCGTCAGCCACGGGAAGAGCGCGTACTGCTGGAAGATCACCCCGCGGTCGGGGCCCGGCCCGGTGACCGGCCGGCCGTCCACGGACACCTCGCCCGACGTCGGCTCGACCAGACCGGCGGCCATCCCCAGCAGCGTGCTCTTGCCGCAGCCGGACGGCCCCACCACCGTGACGAACTCCCGCTCGCCGATGTCCAGCGACACCCCGCCCAGCGCGGTGAAGGTGCCGCCCTTGACCGGGTACGTCCTGACGGCGTCCCGGAAGGAGATCTTGGGTGTCATCGTCGCTCCTGCCAACCGGTGAGACGGCGCTCGGCGAGCAGCAGCAGCCGGTCCATGACCAGGCCCAGCACGCCGATGGTGATCAGTCCCACGAAGATCGTGTCGAGGTCGTAGTAGGTCTCGGCGTGCTGCATCCGGAAGCCCAGGCCCTCCTGCGCGGCGATCAGCTCCGCGGCCACCAGGGTCGACCAGGCCGCGCCCAGCCCGATCCGCATGCCGACCAGGATGAACGGCGCCGACGCCGGGATGACCACCTTCAGGAAGATGGTCCGGTCGCGCGCGCCCAGCACCCGGGCGGCGTCGATGAGGGTGCGGTCCACGTCCAGCACGCCCTGGAAGGTCGCCACCACGCTGGACAGGAACGCCGCCAGGAAGATCACGAAGATCTTCGGGGTCTCGCCGATGCCCATGAGCACCACGGCCAGCGGGATCAGCGCCAGCGGCGGCACCGTGCGGAAGAACTGCACATAGGGCTCGAACAGCCCGCGCGCCACCGGGTACCAGCCCATCAGGAAGCCGATGACGACCGCCAGCACGGTGCCGAGCAGGAAGCCGGTCAGCACCCGCCGCAGACTCGCGGCGATGTCGCCCTCCAAGGTGCCGTCGCCCAGCAGCTGCCCGGCCCTGCGGGCGACCGCCACCGGGCCGGGCACGTCGTGCACGCCCCGCGCGGCCAGCAGCGCCCACACGCCCACCCCGACCGCCACCGCGACCACGTTGAGCAGCAGCCGCGGCGCGCCGCGCCGCCAGTCCACCGCCCGGCGCGGCCCGGCCGCGTCCTTCCCCGCCGTCGGCGCCCCCGTGGACAGCGCACTGTCCTGCTCGGTCGTCGCCAGGTCCATCGTCGCCTCGCTCCGTTCGTTGCCGCTCATCGGGCTCATCGGGTACCTCCGTGCGCGCCCGCCGCCCGGGCGACCGGGTGGCCGTGCAGCTGCGGCGAGTCCCGCAGCACCAGCGCGATGCCGCCGAGCGCCGCGCCCACCTCGCCGAGCGCCGCCGGGCGCAGGTCGATCCGGTCCCGGGCCACCGGCAGCAGCCCGGCGGCCAGCGCGTCCTCCACCGGGCCGGTCAACGCCTTTCCGGCGGCGGCGAGTTCACCGCCGACCACGATCACACCCGGGCCGATCGCGTTGCACACCGCGGCCAGCACCGTGCCGATCCGCCGCCCCACCTCGGCGAGCACGCCCACCGCGACTGCCTCGCCGTCGCGTGCGGCCGCCGTCACCTCGGCGATGTCCCCGGCCCGGCCGCCCGCCGCCCGGTACGCCTCCAGCACCGCGCCCACCGACGCCACCGTCTCCAGGCAGCCGGTGCCGCCGCACTCGCACGCCGCCCCGTCCGGCACGACCGTGATGTGGCCGAACTCCCCGGACATCCCGTACGCGCCCCGGTGCGGCGCCCCGCCCACGATCAGCCCGCCCCCGACACCGTGCGACAGCCGCAGGTACAGCACGTCGCCCGCGCCCGCCGCCGCGCCCCACGTCGACTCCGCGAGCGCGGCCAGCCGGGTGTTGTTGTCCACGAAGACCGGTACGTCGAAGCGTCCGCCAATCAGGCGCGCGACGGCGTCCCACCCGTCCCCGGTGGTGCTGGCTCCGGCGGGGACGGCTGGTGCGGCGGGGCCGGCGCCGGACAGGGCGTCGTCCGCCGCCGTGACCGGCGGGCCCACCACCGGGCCGACCACGCCCACGCCGATCGCGCTGAGCGCGTCCAGCCGCAGGGAGTCCCCGGCGAGGCCGCGGATGAGGTGCTCGGCGAGGTCGGCGCGCTCGGCCCAGCTCAGGTCCGGGCCGTGCGGGCGGGTGGCCGAACCGACCACCTCGTGGGCGACGTTGACGGCCGCGACGTGGACGGCGCGGCGGGCGAAGTCGATGCCGATGGCGAGCCCGGCGTCGGGGTTGAGGGCGAGCCGCTCGACCGGCCGGCCGCGCTTGCGGGGGCCGGCCTCGGGCGCGGCGGCCACCACGGCGCCGTTGCCGACCAGCGCGCCGACGATGTCGTACAGCGTGGTGCGGGACAGCCCGCAGCGCGCTCCCAGCTCGCCGCGGCTGAGCGGGCCGTGCGTGCGCAGCAGGTCCAGCACCAGTTGCTCGTGGCCCCGCCGCAACCGGGACAGGAGGCCGTCTTGTTGCTGCATGCCGACAGGATGCGGACCCGGGATTTTTTCGTCAATGCTCCGGAAAAAAGAACCGGACATTGCACAGGGGCGTCGGCGCCGGGCAACGGCCCAGCTCAGCGCCGTATATGACGTGACATCAGGGCTCCTGCGACCGGCCGATCCTTATCGAGCGGGTTACACGGGCTTCACGGGGGTTCACAATCGGGAGCCCGGTCCACCCGTCCGGGAGCCCGGTTCACACGTCGCGGACGCAGCGGAAGCCGAGGTTGCCGGTGGTGCTGTCGGGCGTGTTGGAGGTGCGGGCGGCGACCCGGTAGCGGTTGCAGTACGAGTGGTGGCACAGGTACGAACCCCCGCGCATCACCCGGGCGGTGCCGCGCGGCGGGCCGGCGGGGTTGCTGCGCGCACCGGCCGGATGGTCGGTGGTCCACCAGTCGGCGCACCACTCCCACACGTTGCCCGCCATGTTGTACAGGCCGTACCCGTTGGGCGCGAAGGCGTCCGCGGGCGCGGTGCCGGCGTAGCCGTCCTCGGCGGTGTTCTTCGTGGGGAAGCGGCCCTGCCAGATGTTGCAGCGGTGCGTGCCGCCGGGCGTCAGCTCGTCGCCCCACGGGTAGCGGCGCTGCTCCAGCCCGCCGCGCGCGGCGTACTCCCACTCCGCCTCGGTCGGCAGCCGCCCCCCGGCCCACCGGCAGTACGCGGCCGCGTCCGCCCACGACACGTGGACCACGGGGTGCCCGCCGATGCCGGCAAGGCCGCTGCCCGGCCCGAGCGGCGCCCGCCACCAGGCGCCCGGCACCCCGCACCACCACGGGGTGTGCTGCGGGCGGGCGGCGCCCCGGCGCAGGTGCGCGGGCAGGAAGCCGGCGAAGACGTACGACCAGCCGAACCGTTCCGCCTCGGTGACGTGGCCGGTGGCGGCGACGAACGCCGCGAACTGCTCGTTCGTCACCGCGCAGGCGTCGATCCGGAACGGGCGCAGCGTGACCGGCCGCACCGGGCCCTCCCCGTCGGCGGCGAACCCCTCGGCGTCCTCGGTGCCCATCAGGAAGCGGCCGCCCGGCAGCAGGACGGTGCCGCCGGGGCCGTCGCCGGGTGCGGCTGATGCGGCCGATGCGGCGGGTGCGGCGGGCGGCGCGGACACCGTCGGGCCGAGCGACAGGAGCCCGTCGGGTGCGCCCGCGCGGTGGCCACCCGGCCCGGCGGCCGGCCCCTCGCCGCGTCCGGGCGCACAGCAGGACGGCGGATGCTGCACGGCTTCACTCATGGCGCGCTTCCCCACTTCGATCGCTCGACCGCACATGATAGGCGGAAAAACCCGAGGTCCGGGGCCTGCCGCAGCCGCACGGGCGCGCGAACCAGGCCCGTCGGTCCCCGCCCTCGGGGCGGGACGACGCTCGTGATCGGTACGCCTACGCGAGGACCCGGTCGATCTCGGCGAGCTCGTCCGCGGTGAAGGCCGGGCCGGACGCCGCCCGCACGTTGGCCTCCAACTGCGCCACGGTGCTCGCGCCGACCAGCGCCGAGGTGACCTCCTCGTGCCGCAGCACCCACGCCAGGGCCATCTGCGCCAGCGACTGGCCGCGCCCGGCGGCCAGTTCGTTGAGCGCGCGGACCCGCGCCAGCATCTCCGGCGAGATCCCGTCGGCGGTCAGGAAGGGGCTGCTGCCGGCCGCGCGCGAGTCCTGCGGCACCCCCTTGAGGTAGCGGTCGCTGAGCAGCCCCTGGGCGAGCGGCGAGAAGACGACGCTGCCGGTGCCGGTCTCCCGCAGCACGTCCAGCAGTCCGTCCTCGACCCAGCGGTCGACCATGGAGTAGCGCGGCTGGTGGACCAGCAGCGGGGTGCCCAGCCGGGCGAGGATCTCGGCGGCCTGCCGGGTCAGCGCGGCCGGGTAGTTGGAGACCCCGACGTAGCGGGCCTTGCCCTGCCGCACCGCGCTGTGCAGGGCCCCCATCGTCTCCTCCAGCGGGGTCTGCGGGTCCGGGCGGTGGTGGTAGAAGACGTCCACGTGCTCCAGGCCCATCCGCCCCAGGCTCTGGTCGAGGCTGGCCAGCAGGTACTTGCGGGAGCCCCAGTCGCCGTACGGGCCCGGCCACATGTCGAAGCCCGCCTTGGTGGACACCACCAGCTCGTCGCGGTGCGCGCGGAAGTCCCGGGCCAGCACCCAGCCGAAGGTCGACTCGGCGGCGCCGGGCTCGGGCCCGTAGTTGTTGGCCAGGTCGAAGTGGGTGATGCCCAGGTCGAACGCGCCGCGCAGCAGCGCCCGGGAGGTGGCCCGCGGGGTGCTGGTGCCGAAGTTGTGCCACAGGCCGAGGGACACGGCCGGCAGCCGCAGTCCGCTGCGCCCCAGCCGCCGGTAGGGCATGGCGGAGTAGCGGGTGCCGGAGAAGACGTCGTTCACGGGTGTCCTTGGGCGGTTCGGGGCGGCCGGCGACGAGGCGCGGCCTGCCAGGGCGTTGGAACATGTTTTCTTTGACGCGGGTCGTGACGCCCAATTCAACACGACTCCACACGGTCGCGCAGCCAGGTTGTCGCCAGCCCCGCCGGCGGCCCCGCTCAAGAATATTGACAAGGTCATTACGTAACTCTAGATTCGCTCCACGCCGACAGCGACATGCTTGCCCCGGTTCCTGCCGGGCCGGCGCGATCCGCCCCCGCACGCAAGGAGCGCACGACATGTCCGTCAGACGGCAACGACGCCGCTGGCTCACGGCGGGCACCGCCGCGGCGGCCGCCCTGCTGGTCGCGGCCCCCGCCGCCCAGGCCCGCACCGCCACCGCCCGCCCCGGCCCCGCCGTACCCGCCGACCTCGGCCCCCTGGTCGTCCACACCGGCCAGGGCCCGACCGGATACTCGGTCACCTTCCGCGTCTACGACCCCACGGCCACCAGCGAGCGCATCAAGGGGGAGTGGTCCTTCGCGTCCGCCGCGCAGATCGCCGCCGACCCCGCCAACTCCAGCCCCCGCTACGGCACCGACTGGCAGCCCGGCGACTTCCCGCTGGCCACGCCCAACGCCGGATCGGCCGCCAACTGGCCGGTCGCCCAGATGACCAAGGACGACCGCACCGGCGTCTGGTCGTACACCACCCCGCTGCCCTCCGGCGTCTTCAACTACGCCTTCTACCGCGACTGCACGGCCGCCGCGCCCGCCCTGACCGGCTGCGCCCCGGCCGCCGACCCCGCGGCCGCGCCGTGGAGCACCGCCGGTTCGGCCGAGCCGAGCAGCCAGGTCTACGTGCCCTTCGACCGCCGCTTCCAGCAGGCGGACTACTCCTGGCAGGGCCCGGCCGCCCGCGCCGACCAGGGCACGCTCACCCACCTGACCTACCCCGCGCCCGGGCACACCGGCCCCGACGGCGAGAACTACCTGTCGGTCTACACCCCGCCCGGCTACGACGCCCGCCGCCGGCAGGCGTACCCCACCCTGTACCTGGTGCACGGCGGTGGCGGCAACGAGATGGACTGGTCCACCCAGGGCGACCTGAAGAACATCATGGACCAGCTGATCGCCGGCGGCGAGATCCAGCCCATGGTCGTCGTCATGCCGAACAACCCCACCGACGACGAGATGACCGACGACGTCATCCCGTACGTCCAGCAGCACCTCCATGTGCAGACCACCGCCGCCGGGCGGGCGTTCGCCGGGCTGTCGGGCGGCGCCACCGTCGTCGAGGACCTGCTCTACGGCCGGACCCCGACCTTCGGCTCCTACAGCGTCTGGTCCGCGCCGCGCGGCCTGCCCACCGCGCAGCAGGCCGCCGACCCGCAGCTGAAGCAGCTGCTCGGCCTGCACATCGGCGTCGCCCGGCAGGACCTCGGCGGGCTCGCCCAGGGCAACACCACCGCCGAGCAGCAGCTGCTGGCGGCCAACGGCGTGCCCTTCACCTCCTACAACACCGACGGCGGCCACAACTGGGCCTACTGGCGCCAGGCGCTGCGCGACTCCCTCACCCGGGTCGACTTCCGCGCCACCACCGTCGCGGTCCGCACCCACGGCCGCAGCGCCACCGCCACCGTGACCCCGGCGACCGCCCAGCCCGCGGCCCCGACCGGCACGGTGCGCTTCCTCCTGGACGGCAAGCCGCTCGGCGCGGCCGTGCCCCTGCACGGCGGCACCGCCACCGCGGTCCTCCCGCACGGCGCCACCGGCACCGTCACCGCGGTCTACGGCGGCGACCGCCGCTACAACGGCAGCTCCTCGTAACACCCGCCACCGACCGCCCTCTCCGGGCCGGTGGGCGCCGTACGACCGGCGCCCACCGCGCCCGCCCCTCGCGTCACCCCAGGAAAGGAACGATGCCGCATGCGCGGAAACGGACGGCGGACGGCGGCGCTGCTCGCCTGCCTGGGCGCCTTGGCCGCCTGGCTGGCCACCGGCGCCACCCCGGACGCCTCGGCGACCGGCCCGGCCGCAGCGCACGGCGGGCAGACCGCCACGGCCGCCGGCAGCTCGCTGGCGCCGAAGGTGGTGCACACCGGGACCGGCCCGACCGGCTACCAGGTCACCTTCCACTTCAAGGCGCCCACCGCACACAGCGTGCAGATCAAGGGGGAGTGGTACTTCGCCGACCCCTACCGGCTCTCCGCGCTCGCGGGCACCGCGACCAGCGTCGTGCAGACCCCCGGCACGACCCCCGCGCAGTGGCGGCCCGGTGACATCCCGATCGGCTCGCCCAACTCCTCCGCGGCCAACTGGCCGGTCACCACCATGACCGAGGACCGGCACACCGGCATCTGGTCGTACACCACCCCGCTGCCCTCCGGCGTCTTCAGCTACGGCTTCTACGTGGACTGCGCGAGCAGCAGCCAGACCGGCTGCACCGAGGTCCCCGACCCGGCCAACCCGGCGTGGAACGTGCGGGGCGGGCACACCACCGGCTCACCGGAGTCCGTCAGCCAGGTCTACGTCCCCGCCGACCCGAAGTCCGCCGCCACCGACCTGTCCTGGCAGGGCCCCGCCCGCGTGCACGGCACCCTGCGCGACGTCAGCTACCCCGCGCCCGCCTCGACCGCCCCGGCCGGCCGCAGCTACCTCGCCGTCTACACCCCGCCCGGCTACGACCCGAAGCGCGCGAAGCCCTACCCGACCGTCTACCTCAACAGCGGCGGCAGCAACGAGATGGACTGGAGCACCCAGGGCGCCCTCGGCAACATCCTGGACCACCTGATCAGCACCGGCGAGATCCAGCCGATGGTCGTCGTCATGCCCGACACCCAGGGCTTCGCCGCCGACTCCTACGCCTCCTTCGACGCCGACCTGCTCACCGCCGCGATCCCCTACGTCGAGGCGCACTACCGCGTGTCCACCTCGACCGCGCAGCGGGCCATCGGCGGCCTGGGCTACGGCGCCTCGATCACCAACTCCTTCCTCTTCGACCACCCGGGCCACTTCGGCTCCTACGGCGTCATGAGCCCCGGCATCAACGGCGACTTCACCCTGCCGGACGCGGGGTCGCTCAGCGCGGCGCAGGTCGCGGCGATGAAGGACGCCAACATCATGGTCGGCGGCGGCTGGCAGGACCCCAGCCACTACTACCACGCGAGCGAGGTGGCCACCCTGGCCGCGGTGGGCGTGCCGGTCACCCCCGACTACGTCAACGGCGGCCACTCCTGGTACGCGTGGCGCCTGCTGGTGCGGGACTTCCTGACCAAGGTCGCCTTCTTCCCGCCCGCCGCCGGGTGACCGCTGCCGGCCGGCCCCGGCCCCGGCCCGGGTCCCGGGCCGGGGTCAGCACACGACGCGCAGCGCCGGCCTGAGGAAGGACGGCAGCAGCTCCGAGGCGACCTGGATCGCGCCCCGCACGGTCGCCTCGGAGGACAGCGGGCGCACCGCGAGCCCGGCGGCGTTGGGCCGGTAGGCCAGCGCGCGCAGCTCCTCGGCGAAGCGCTCGAAGAAGCGCGTACCGCCGTCGGTGAAGACGTTCCCGCCGAAGTAGACCACGGCCGGGTTGACGACGTTCACCTGCCAGGACGCCGCCAGCGCCAGCCGGTGCGCGGCCAGGTCGAGCATGCCGAGCACCGCCGCGTCGCCGCACGCCTCCATCCCGGCCAGCGTCGGCGGCGCGGGCCGCCCGGTGATCCGCTCGAACTCGGCCCGCAGGTGCGGCGCGGAGGCCACGCTCTCCACGCAGCCGCGTCGCCCGCACCGGCACAGCGCGTCGACGCCGGGCAGCACGCAGTGCCCGAGTTCCCCGGCGCTGCCGGTCGCGCCGTCGATCAGCCGCCCGCCCACCGTCGCCGCGCTCCCGACGCCGTGGCCGACGTAGACCAGCGCTGCGGAGTCCGCGGCGGCCGGCTCCTGCGCGAGCCGGCCGATGAGCGTGGCGGCCACCACGTTCACCACGGCGACCGGCACACCGAGCATCCCGGCGAGCTCGTCGGCGGCCGGCAGGTCCGACCAGCCCTCCGACCGGACCACCGTCCACCGGCCCCGGGCCCGGTCGATCGAGCCGGGCAGGGTGAGCGCCACCGCGGCCAGCGGCCCCAGGTCCGGGTGCGTGTCGCGCAGCGCGGTGACGCGCTCGGCGAACGACGCGACCAGCTCCCGCCAGTCATCCCGCTCGGGCGCCGCCGGCGCCAGGCTGTGCGCCAGGACATTGCCCGCCATGTCCGCGAGGGTGACCTCCACACGGGCGCTGCGCAGCCGGACGGCCGACACCACCCGCGCCCGGGGCCGGAAGTGCAGCAGGGTGCCGGGCCGCCCGCCGCCGGCGGCGGCCTTGAGCTGCCCCTCCTCCACGACCAGCCCCTCGGCGGCCAGCTGCCGCACCACCGCCATCACCGTCGGCCGGGTCAGGCCGGTCAGCCGCCCCAGCTGCGCGCGGGTGAGCCCGCCGTGGTCGCGCAGCGCCCCGCACACGGCGGCCACGTTGGCCTCCCGGATGTCGGCGGTCGACATGCGCTCGGCGGGTCGCGGCGCCGCGGCGGGAACGTCCATGCCCGAAAGCTTAGGGCGGTCCGGCGCCTGTCCTGCGCCGGTGCGGTGACATCCCGGCGCCAGACCCGCGCAGCGCTCCGCGCCGCCCGGCCGCGCCGCCCGGGTCCCGGGGACGCCGCCTGCCCCCGGGGTGCCCGGCGTGCCGAGCGGCACGCGGACCGCGCCGGGCGCATAGTCGTATCAGCGCAGCAGCCGTACGACCGAAAGGGAACGCAGCACCGTGCCCGCACCACCGCGGATCGACTACCGGGCGGTCTTCGCCGCCCTGGTGAGCCCCAGCCTGCTGCTCGCCCCCGACTTCGTCGTGGCCGACGCCAACGACGCCTACCTGCGGGCCACCGGCCGCACCCGGCAGGAACTCGTCGGCCGCAACATCTTCCAGGTCCACCCCGACAACCCCGACGACCCGCTGGCCGACGGCGTCAGCAACCTGCGCGCCTCACTCGAGCGGGTGCTGCGCTCCAAGCGGTCCGACACCATGGCCGTCCAGCAGTACGACATCCCCGCGCCCGGCCGGCCGGACATCTTCCGCGCCCGCTGGTGGTCCCCGATCAACACCCCCGTGCTCGGGCCCGACGGCGAGGTGGCGTGGATCATCCACCGCGTGGAGGACCTCACCGACTTCGTGCTCCGCCACGCGCAGACCGTGGACCCCGTGGCCGGCCGCGCGGCCACCGAGTCCGCGACGCAGTCCGAGCTGTTCGACCGGGCCCAGGAGCTCCAGCGGTTCAACGACGAACTGCGCGTGGCCCACGACCGCGAGCGCCGCACCGCGCTGACCCTCCAGCGGGCCATGCTGCACTCCCCGGACCTCGCCGGGCACCGCGAGATCGCGCTGCGCTACATGCCGGCCGTCCGCTCGCTGAACGTCTGCGGCGACTGGTACGACGTGGTGGACCTGACCGAGGACACCTTCACCGTGGCCGTCGGCGACGTCGTCGGCCACGGCCTGGAGGCCGCCGCCGTGATGGGCATGCTGCGCAGCGCGCTGTCCGCGGCGGTGCGGGCCATCCCCGAGCCGGGCCGGGCGATGGACGTCCTCGGGGTGTACGCGCGCACCTTCGAAGGCGCCCTGGCCACGACCGCCGCCAAGGCCGTCATCGACACCCGGGCCCGGCGCATCACGTACACCAGCGCGGGCCACCCGCCCCCGGTGCTGTGCCGCCGCGACGGCACCTCGGAGCTGCTGGACCAGGCCACCGACCCGCCGCTGGGCCTGAGCGTCGACGGCATGCCGCGCCCGCAGGCCAGCGTGGGCTACGCCCCCGGCGACACCCTCGTGCTGTACACCGACGGCCTGATCGAGCGCCGCGGCGAGGACATCGACGTCGGCCTGGGGCGCCTGACCGACATCCTCGCCCGCAGCACCGGCCTGGGCCCCGACGACCTGGCGGACGAGCTGCTGGCGGGCCTGGGCGTCGCGGACGGCGGCCCGGACGACATCGCGCTGATCGTGGTGCGGCTGTGACGCGGGCGCGGCCGTCGCACGCCGCAGCGTTCAACCGCCGTACAGACTGACGCAACGTCGACGCGTCACCATTGCTCCCCGTGTCTACTTCACGCTCGCGGGCCGGCGTCGCTTCGGTGTGCGCCACGGCTCTGACGCTTTCAGGACTGCTCGTCACCGGGGTGCTCGCCGCGCAGTCGGCGGCGGCCGCGGACCCGGCCGGCTACCAGAACGTACGGATCAACGAAGTCACCTCGGCGGGCAGCGACACGGTGGAGCTGTACAACGCCGGCGCGGCCGCGGTGAGCATCAGCGGCTGGCAGGTGGCCGACAACACCTTCTCCGCGCAGAAGTTCACCCCGTCGGCGAGCACGATCCCGGCCGGCGGCTTCGTCACCTTCGACTCGCCCAAGGGCCTCGGCGACGCCGACAGCGTGGTGGTCACCACCTCCGGCGGCACCGTCGTCGACCGCGTCGACTGGGCCACCGGCGGGGCGAAGCCCGCGATGGCGCGGTGCGGCGGCGACGGCAGCGGGACCTGGGTGCCCGAGACCTCCGCGGCCACCTTCGGCAGCGCGAACGCGGCGGGCTGCCCGCCGGCGCTGCCGGCGGCGAGCCAGGTGCGCATCAATGAGGTCACCTCCAGCGGCTCGGACACCGTGGAGCTGTACAACGGCGGGACCAGCGCGGTCGCCGTCGGGTCGTGGACCTACGTCGACAGCGACACCGGCCACACCGCCGCGAAGATCTCCGCCTCCTCGCCGAGCGCCACCAGCATTCCCGCCGGGGGCTACGCCACCTTCGACTCCACCCTGGGTCTGGGCGACAACGACTCGGTCTTCCTGCGCGACGCCGGCGGCACCACCGTGGACTCGGTCACCTGGGCGACGGACGGCGCCAAGCCGTCGGACCAGCGCTGCGCCGATGGCACCGGCCTCTTCCAGACGTCCGCCACCGCCACGCCCGGCGCCGCCAACTCCTGCGCGGGCGGCGGCAGCGGGGGCGGCACCGGCGGCGGCCAACTGCTGGGCGGCGGCGGCTCGCTGACCAGCGGCTGCACCCCCGAGGCGCCCTCCGGCACCGGCTCGACCCCGGCGGGCACCCTGGCGTGGCCCGGCGGCCAGGACGTCACGATCGCCGACAACGTGTGCGCGTTCACCACGTCCACCGGGCCCGAGGGGCGGGACGTGAGCGGGCTGGCGTTCGACCCGTCGAACCCCTCCGTGCTGTGGGCGGCGAAGAACAAGAACTGGCTGTACAAGCTGGTCAAGAGCGGCGGCAAGTGGGTTCCCGACCCGTCGTGGAGCGCGACCGGCAAGGAGATCCGCTTCGCCGGCGGCACCGGCGAGCCGGACTCCGAGGGGCTGACCGTCGGCGCGAACGGCCATGTGTATGTCACCTCCGAGCGGGACAACGCGGACAACAGCGTCCCGAAGGACACCGTCATGGAGTTCGACCCCACCGCGACCGGCTCCACCCTCACCCCCGTCCACCAGTGGGACATGACCGCGCAGTTCCCGCAGCTGGACACCGGCAGCAAGGACGACGCCAACCTCGGCTTCGAGGGCGTCGGCTACGTCCCGGACAGCTGGCTGACCGCGAGCGGCTGGGTCGACCCGCGCACCGGCGCCGCCTACGACCCGGCCGACTACCCGCTGCACGGCTCCGGCCTGTTCTTCGCCGGCCTGGAGTGGGACGGCACCCTGCACGTCTACGGCCTGAACTCCGACGGCACCTTCACCACCTTCGGCACGATCGCCACCGGCGAGCCGTCCGTGATGGACGTGACCTACGACGCGGGCACCCAGCGGATCGTCGCGACCTGCGACAACACCTGCGGGGAGACCCACACCTTCCTGAAGGTCGACGCGTCCGGCGCGATCGTCCCCGACGTGGCCTACACCAACCCGACCGTCATGCCCGTCGACAACCTGGAGGGCTTCGCGCTGGCCCCCACCTCCACCTGCACCGCCGGCTCGCGCGAGGCGGTCTGGAGCGACGACGGCATCTACGGCTTCGGCGCCGGCACCTCCTCCTCCGGCCACGCCCTCTACAGCGGCACCTTCCCCTGCTGAACCCGTGAGGCGGCGGGCACCGGCGTCGGCGCACACCGCGCCGAGGCGGGTGCCCGCGCTCAGGCTCCGTCGCCGAGGTGCGACCGCCCGGACCACGCGGCGGCCTGCGGGCCGGACGGCGCGATCGACGGGGGCAGGCCGACCCGCTCCTGGAGAGCCGAGGGGTGGTACGGCGTCGGGCCGTGCCATTCGAGCAGCATGACGGTGGCGTCGTCGCGCAGCAGGCCGTCGTGGTAGTCGAGGTGGTGCCGGACGAGCCGCCGCAGCGTCTCAGGCACCGGCAGGTCGTCGGCGTGGTGGCGGATGAGGAAGTCGGTCAGCCGGTCGAGGCCGAACTCCTGCCCGTCGCGGTTGCGCGCCTCGGTGACGCCGTCGGTGAAGAACAGCAGCCGGTCGCCCGGTTCGAGCTGGTCCTCGCAGATGGTGGTGGGCAGGCCGAGGCCGGTACCCATCGGCCCGGCCGGCGGGCAGGCGAGGGACACGATGGTGCGGCGGCCGCGGATGACCACCGGCGGGTGGTGGCCGCGGCTGGTCCACGCCAGCCGGCCGGTGTCCATGTCCAGGTCGGCCAGGATGCCGGTGGTGAAGCGGTTGCAGTCGAACTGCTCGCTGAGCGTCTGCTCGATCCGGTCCGCGATCTGCCCCAGGTCGGCGCCCTGGCGGCGGTACTTGCGGCACGTGGCGACCGCGAGGTTCGCGGTCAGGCCGGCGGCGGTGTCGTGGCCCATCGCGTCGAAGACCGACAGGTGCACGGTGTCGCCGGACACGGCGTAGTCGAAGGCGTCCCCGCTGATCTCGTAGGCCGGCTCCATGATCGCGCTGATCAGCACCCGGTCGGCGGCGAAGGTCCGCGGCGGCATGAGGCGCCACTCCATCTCCGCGGCGACCTCCATCCGCCGCCGCCGTACCAGCCGTCCGTACCAGTCGCTGGTGCCGCGCTTGCTGACCAGCAGCAGCGAGATCAGGACGGCGAGCCGGCCGACGTCCGTGCCGATCTCCACCGCCGCCCCGGGCCGGCCGACCCTCAGCACGCCCAGGCGTTCGCTGCCGTCCAGCAGCGGCACCCACCACTGGCCCCGCGACGACGCCGAGGCGGGCAGCACCTGGCCGAGCTGGAAGGCGCGGCCGGCCACCGTGCCCTCGATCTGGACGTCCGCCGGTGCGCTTCCGGCCGCCCCGGCGCCGCTGCCGCTGTCCGCGCCGCCGCCGTCCGCGTCACGGCCCGTGAGCAGGTGCAGCTGCTCCTGCTCCAGGTCGCTCACGTAGATCAGCACGTCGGGCCAGCCGGCCCGCGCCGCGTACGCCGCGACCGCGCCGGGAACCTGCTCCAGCGTCATCAGCTGACTGGCCGCGAGCAGCTCACCCAGCGCCCCCGCGCGCGTCCCGGTGCCCATGAGCCGCACCTCTTCCTCCGTGGCGAACCGCCCGGATGGCCCGAATTGCGCATTCTCCCCTCCACGATATCGGTGCCGGAGCAACGGCGCCGGGAAGGCGAAGCGTAAAATGGCTCTATCCGAACTTATCCGAACATATCCGGTGAAAGGTCACCGCCATGGCTGGTCACGCGTGGGATCTGGCCCTGAGCAGCTCCGTCCAGGACGACATCATCTGGTACGCGATCATCGCCGCCGTCTTCCTCGTGGGCGTCGTCTTCGCGATCCGCAGCAACTGAGCCCCCCGCAGCCCCGTTCGGTGACCGCCCGCGCGGTCACCGGACGCCGTGCGTGTGCAGCCGGTGCCGGAACAGGGCGGCCGCCGCGCCCAGCGCCGGCACCGACACCGCGGAGACCGGCAGCGCGTGCCGGGACAGCCACATCTGCGGGCTCCGGCCGTGCGCGCGGTCGCCGAAGGTGCCGTGCGCGCCGTGGTCCTCGCCCGGACCGGCGTCCAGCGGCTGCCACAGGTTGTCCGGCCGGCCCGGCGCCTCCCTGCGGCCGGTCTGCTGGGAGTCGTAGCCGGTGCGGGCGAGATAGCGGTCCAGCAGCGGCGCGGCGAACTTCTGCGCCAGCAGCGTGGCCGCGGTGCTGGCCCCCGCCCAGTACTGCTTGCGGCGCGGATGCTCGGCGGCGAACGCGACGGCGCGGGCGGCCAGTTCGGGCTGGTAGATCGGCGGCACCGGCTGCGGGTGGCGCGGCAGGCGGGAGCGCACCCAGGAGAACTGCGGCGTGTTGACCGCGGGCATCTGCACCACGGTGATCCGCACGTTGCTGCGCTCGTGCAGCAGCTCGCACCGCACCGACTCGGTGAAGCCGTTCACGGCGTGCTTGGCACCGCAGTACGCCGACTGGAGCGGGATGCTGCGGCCGCCCAGCGCCGAGCCGACCTGCACGACGGTGCCGCGGTCGCGCGGCTTCATCCGCTCCAGCGCCACCATCGTGCCGTGCACGAAGCCCAGGTACGCCACCTCGGTCACGCGCCGGTACTCCTCCGGGCCGATCTCGGTGAACGGCGCGAACACCGACGCGAAGGCGACGTTGACCCACACGTCGATGGGCCCGAAGCGCTGCTCCGCCTGCTCGGCGGCGGCCCGCACCGCCGCGTGGTCGGCCACGTCGACCGGGACGGCCAGCGCCCGCCCCCCGGCCTCCTCGACGTCCCGCGCCGCGCCGCGCAGCCCCTCCTGCCCGCGGGCGAGCAGCACGACGTTCGCACCGCGGCGGCCGAACTCCCGCGCGGTGGCGCGGCCGATGCCGGCACTGGCTCCGGTGATCACTACGTTCTGTGCCATGGTTCGACGGTTCCCTTCTCGGCTTGCGGTCCTTGCGCTTGCGGGCGTCACCGCGCTGCCGGGGAGTCCCCGGCCAGCCGCCCCGCGCACTCCAGCAGCAGCGCGTGGACGAACGCCTGCGGCAGGTTGCCGCGCAGCTGCCGCTGCGCGACGTCGTACTCCTCGGCGAACAGGCCCGGCGACCCGCAGGCGGCCCGGTTGCGTTCGAAGAAGTGCCGGGCGCTGACGGTGCGCCCCTGCTGGTGCTCGGCCAGCGCCATCACGAACCCGCACAGCAGGAACGCGCCCTCCGCCTCGCCGAGCGGCCGGCTGTCGTGCCGGAAGCGGTACACGTAGCCGTCGTCGACCAGGCGCCGGTGCACCTCGGCCAGCGTGGCGCGCGTACGCGGGTCGGCGGCGGGCAGGGCGCCGCGCACGGCCGGCAGCAGCAGCGCGGCGTCGACGGTGCCGTCCTTGGGGCTGCGCTGCCAGAAGCCGTCCGCGTGCAGGTGGGTGGCGGTGGTGTCGGAAAGGATCGCGTCGGCCAGCGCCGAGCAGCGGGCGCCGTCCGGGCCCAGGCCCGCCCCGGCCCCCGCCCCGGCCCCGTCGCCGGGCAGCGCTGCCACCGCCCGCAGGCCCGCGACACACGCCAGCCGGGAGTGCGTCCAGTGCCGGTCCTCCAGCTCCCAGATCCCCGCGTCCGGGGACGACCAGCGCTGCTCGACCGCGTCGACGGCGACGCCCAGCGCCCGCCGCCCGTCGCGGTCCAGCCGGTCGTGGCGGGCGGCGGCGGCCAGCAGGCTCAGCGCCTCGCCGAACGCGTCGAGCTGGAACTGCCCGTTCACCCAGTTGCCGACCTTGTCGGTGCCGCCGGGGTAGCCGGGCAGGCCGAGCCGGTGCTCGGCGGGCACCGCGCCGCCGGTGACGGTGTAGGCGGGTGCCAGCCGCGGCCCGTCGGCCAGCAGCCGGTGCGTGACGAAGGCGGTGGCGCGGTCCAGCAGGTCCGTGGCGCCGACCGCGGCCGCGGCGATCCCGGCGTAGCTCTGGTCGCGAATCCACGCGTACCGGTAGTCGTAGCTGCGCCCGGAGTCGGCACGCTCGGGCAGGCTCATCGTGGCGGCGGCCACCATGCCCCCGCTGCCGCTGGTCAGGCCGCGCAGCACCGAGTGGGCGTGGCGGGCGTCGCGGGCCGCGAGCACCCGGGGCAGTGCCGGCCGGGCGCGGGCCCAGCCCTCCTCGGTGGCGTGCCAGGCCCGCTCGGGGTCGACCGGGGGCCCGGTCAGGGGCTGCTCGGACAGTTCCAGGACGAGGTCGTGGCGGCCGCCGGCGGGGACCGTCAGATCCACCGCCAGCAGCTGCCCGCCGCCGTCCGCACCCGGAACGCGACCCTGGTCCTGACTCTGGTCCTGGTCCTGGTCCTGGTCTTGGTGCTGGTCCTGATCCGGTGCCGCGAGCAGGGACCGCTCCGGCCCCGCCGGCCGCACCCGCGCCTGGCCCGCGCCGCTCCACCGCCAGTGCAGCGGCCCGCTGCGGCCGCTCCACACGCCGTCCCGCAGCCGCACGTCCTCGTCGCGGTGGCTGCCGAAGCCCGCCCGCGGCGCGAGCAGCACCCGCACCCGCGCCGGGCCGCCGACGGCCAGCACCCGGCGCAGCAGCACCACGCGGTCCGGCGCGCCCGGGAACGCCAGGGCCTCCCGGCACTCCAGCGGCCCGTCGCAGGTCAGCCACCGGCTGCGCCAGATCAGGCTGTCGCGTTCGTAGGAGCCGCCCCACACGTGCCGGGGGTCGCGCGGGGTCACCGTGTAGGTCCCTCCGCCGCCGATCAGGCCCGAGAACACCGCGTCGGAGTCCCAGCGCGGTGCGCACATCCAGGCGATGTCCCCGTGCGGGCCGACCAGCGCGCCGCGCTCCCCGTCCGCGAGCAGCGCGTAGTCGCGCAGGACATGCGGGGCGAACGCCGGGCCGGGAGCGCCCGCGACGCCCGGTGTGCGGTCCGTGTCCGCCATGTGCGGCCCCTCTCTCCTTCGCGGGTGCGCCTGCCGCCCACCCGCTGACCGGCCACTTCTCGGGTACCCGCGGTGCGCAAGGGAATTCCGGTCCGCCGGGCGAGGAATGCGCGGCGCCCGGCCGGGCACCCGACAACGTGTCGCGGGTCGGCAGTCGGGGGGTGGGGCGCCCGCGCCGGATCGGAACACCGAGACGTGACGGAAGGTGAGAGCGATGCCCCGAGGTTCCAACGCCAAGCGGGAACGCCAGTACGAGCACATCAAGGACAGCGCCCGCGACCGCGGGGAGTCGCCCCGGCGCGCGGAGGAGATCGCCGCCCGCACGGTGAACAAGGAGCGGGCGCGGTCCGGGGAGTCCCGGACCGCCAGCCGCACCTCCACCCGGGACATGTCCTCCTCCCGGCGCGGCGGCCAGCGCTCGCACTCCGGCGCGCAGGGCCCGACCAGGGACCAGCTCTACAACGAGGCGAAGCAGCGGAACATCAAGGGCCGCTCGCACATGAACAAGGCCGAGCTGAGCCGGGCGCTGGGCCGCTGAGTACCCCCTGTCGACGCACCACCGGTCGACCGGACCGGTGACCGGCGCCGCACCGGCCGCCCCCGTAGGTCCCCTGGCCCCCGTATCCCCGTATCCGGAGGGAAACGCACGTATGAGCGCGATCGAGGACGGCGAAGCCCGCGAACTGGACGTCGAGGCCCTGGAAGCCGCACTGCGGGAGGCCGTGGACGGCGAGGTCCGGTTCGACGCGGGCAGTCGCGGCGCCTACGTGACCGACGGGTCGAACTACCGCCAGGTGCCGATCGGCGTGGTGGTGCCCCGCACGGTGGACGCCGGCGCCGCCGCGGTGGCGGTGTGCGCGCGCTTCGGGGCCCCGCTGCTGTCCCGCGGCGGCGGCACGAGCCTGGGCGGGCAGTGCACCAACACCGCGGTGGTCGTGGACTGGACGAAGTACTGCCACCAGCTCGTCTCCGTCGATCCCGAGGCGCGTACCTGTGTGGTCGAACCCGGCATCGTCCTGGACGAGCTCAACCGCCAACTGGCCCCGCACCACCTGATGTTCGGGCCGAAACCGTCCACCCACAGCCACTGCGCGCTCGGCGGCATGATCGGCAACAACTCCTGCGGGGCCTCCGCGCAGGCGTACGGCAAGACCGCCGACAGCGTCCGCCGGCTGGAGATCCTCACCTACGACGGCACCCGCACCTGGGTCGGCGCCACCTCCACCGAGCAGTACGACGAGATCACCGCCGCCGGGGGCCGCCGCGCCGAGCTGTACCGGGGCCTGCGGGACCTCAGCGACCGGCACCTGGCCGACATCCGGCGCGGCTACCCCGAACTGCCCCGCCGGGTGTCCGGCTACAACCTCCCCGACCTGCTGCCGGAGAACGGCTTCCACGTCGCCCGCGCCCTGGTCGGCAGCGAGGGCACCCTGGTCACGGTGCTGCACGCCGAGCTCGACCTGGTGCCGGTGCCGGCCGCGCAGGCGATGCTGGTGCTCGGCTACCCCGACATCTGCGCGGCCGCCGACGACGTACCGCGCCTGCTGGAGCACTGCCGGCCCACCCAGATCGAGGCCCTCGACGACCGCATGGCGCAGCTCATGCACGAGGAGGGCGCCTACCTGGAGTCGCTCTCCTCCTTCCCCGAAGGCAGCAGCTGGCTGCTGGTGCAGTTCTCCGGCGACACGCAGGAGGAGGTGGACCGCCAGTCCCACGACCTGCTGCGGGCCCTGGGCCGCGACGAGCGGGACGGCACCGTCGCGTTCTCCGACGACCCCGACCGCGAGGAGCAGATGCTCAAGGCCCGCGAGGCCGGCCTCGGCGTCACCGCCCGCCCGCCGGACGGCCGCGAGACCTGGGAGGGCTGGGAGGACTCCGCCGTCCCGCCGCAGCAGCTCGGCGCCTACCTGCGCGACCTGAAGAAGCTCTTCACGGACTTCGGCTACGACCACCCCTCGCTCTACGGCCACTTCGGGCAGGGCTGCGTGCACACCCGCATCCCCTTCCAGCTGCGCACCGCCGAGGGCGTCGCCACCTTCCGGTCGTTCCTGGAGCACGCCGCCGACCTCGTCGTCTCCTACGGCGGATCGCTCTCCGGCGAGCACGGCGACGGGCAGGCCCGCGGCGAGCTGCTGACTCGGATGTTCGGCGAGCGGCTGGTGGGCGCCTTCGGCGAGCTCAAGGCGCTCTTCGACCCCGGCGACCGGATGAACCCCGGCAAGGTCGTCGCACCCAACCGGCTCGACTCCCACCTGCGGCTCGGCGCGGACTGGCGCCCCCGCGACGAGGACGACACGCGCTTCGGCTACCCCGACGACGAGCACTCCTTCCGGCGCGCGGTCATGCGCTGCGTCGGCATCGGCAACTGCCGCAGCCACGAAGGCGGCGTGATGTGCCCCAGCTACCGGGCCACGGGGGAGGAGGAGCACTCCACCCGGGGCCGGGCGCGGCTGCTGTTCGAGATGATGGGCGGCCACGCCGACTCGCCCGTCACCGACGGCTGGCGCTCCACCGAGGTCCGCGACGCGCTCGACCTGTGCCTGGCCTGCAAGGGCTGCAAGTCCGACTGCCCCACCGGCGTCGACATGGCCACGTACAAGGCCGAGTTCCTCTCCCACCACTACCAGGGGCGGCTGCGGCCGGCGGCGCACTACGCGCTGGGCTGGCTGCCGCTGTGGGCGCGGCTGTCCCGGGTCGCGCCCGGCGCGGTCAACACGCTGCTGCGGGCCCCGGGCATCTCCACGCTCGGCAAGAAGCTCGCCGGCGTGGCACCGCAGCGCGACGCGCCGGTCTTCGCCGAGGAGTCCTTCGTCCAGTGGTGGCGCCGGCGCGGCGCGCCCGAACCCGACCCCGCGGACCCCCGCACGGTCGTGCTGTGGCCCGACACCTTCAGCACCTACTTCCACCCGTCGGTCGCCCGCTCCGCCGTCAAGGTCCTCACAGATGCCGGATTCCAGGTCGCGGTCCCCACCGACGCGGTCTGCTGCGGGCTGACCTGGATCTCCACCGGCCAGCTCGACACCGCCGCGAAGGTGCTGCGCCGTACGCTCACCACCTTGCGGCCGTGGCTGGAGGCCGGCACCCCGATCGTCGGCCTCGAACCGTCCTGCACCGCCGTCTTCCGCTCCGACCTGCCCGAGCTGATGCCAAAGGACGAGGACGTCAAACGCCTCGCCGGGCAGTTCCACACCTTCGCCGAACTGCTGCTCCAGCGCGCCCCGGACGGCTGGCGGCCGCCGGTGCTGAACCGGGCCGCCACCGTGCAGACCCACTGCCACCAGCACGCCGTCACCAAGTTCGACGCGGACCGCGAGCTGATGCGCCGCGCCGGCATCCACGCCGACGTCCTCGACGAGGGCTGCTGCGGACTGGCCGGGAACTTCGGCTTCGAAGCCGGCCACCACCAGCTGTCCATGGACATCGCCGAGTCGGGCGTGCTGCCCGCGGTCCGCGGGGCGGCCCCCAGCGCCCTGGTGCTCGCCGACGGCTTCAGCTGCCGCACCCAGATCGAGCAGGGCGGCACCGGCCGGGGCGCGCTGCACCTCGCCGAGGTGCTCGCCCTCGCCCTCGACGGGCCGGCGCCCGCCGACCACCCGGAGAAGGCCGCCGCGCGCCCCGCGCCGCCCCCTTCCGCCGTCTCCCGGCTGGTGGCCGCCGGCGCGGCGGTCGCCGCGGGCGCCGCCTGCTACGCGCTCACCCGCCGACTGCGGCACTAGCCGCCGCACCCCCCCCCGAACCTCCCCTGCACAGAAAGGACGTACCCCGTGTCGATCAAGGTGTCCGACTACGTACTCCAGCGCCTGCGCGAATGGGACGTGGAGCAGGTCTTCGCCTACGCCGGCGACGGCATCAACGGCCTGCTCGCCGCCTGGGGCCGGGCCGAGGACAAACCGGAGTTCGTCCAGGCCCGGCACGAGGAGATGGCCGCCTTCGAAGCCGTCGGCTACGCGAAGTTCTCCGGCAAGGTGGGGGTCTGCGCGGCCACCTCGGGCCCCGGCGCGATCCACCTGCTCAACGGCCTGTACGACGCGAAGCTCGACCACGTGCCCGTCGTCGCGATCGTCGGGCAGACCAACCGCAGCGCCATGGGCGGCTCCTACCAGCAGGAGGTGGACCTGCTCAGCCTCTACAAGGACGTCGCGTCCGAGTTCTGCGAGATGGTCACCGTCCCCGAGCAGCTGCCGAACGTCATCGACCGCGCGATGCGCACCGCGTACGCCCGCCGCACCGTCACCGCGGTCGTCATCCCCGCCGACGTCCAGGAACTCGACTACTCCCCGCCGACGCACGCGTTCAAGATGGTGCCCTCGAGCCTGGGCGTCTCCTCCTACGCGCCCACCCCGGCGCCCGCCGACCTCCACCACGCCGCCGACGTGCTCAACGCCGGCGAGAAGGTCGCCCTCCTGATCGGCCAGGGCGCGCGCGGCGCACGCGCCGAGGTGGAGCAGATCGCCGACCTGCTCGGCGCCGGCGTCGCCAAGGCCCTGCTCGGCAAGGACGCCCTGTCCGACGAACTGCCCTACGTCACCGGCTCGATCGGCCTGCTGGGCACCCGCCCCTCCTACGAGATGATGCAGGGCTGCGACACCCTCCTGGTGATCGGCTCCAGCTTCCCCTACACCCAGTTCCTGCCCGACCTCGACCAGGCCCGCGCGGTGCAGATCGACATCGACCCGTTCATGGTCGGGCTGCGCTACCCCTTCGAGGTCAACCTCGTCGGCGACTCCGCGCAGACCCTCAAGGCGCTGATCCCGCTGCTGGAGGCGAAGAAGCACGGCGCGTGGCGGAAGAAGATCGAGAAGGACACCGCCCGCTGGTGGGAGGTGATGCAGCGCCGCGCCGCGGTCGACGCCGACCCGATCAACCCCGAGTACGTCGTGCACGCCCTCGACGAGCTGCTGCCCGAGGACATCATGCTCGCCGCGGACTCCGGGTCGGCCGCCAACTGGTACGCCCGGCACCTGCGGATGCGCGGCGCCATGCGCGGCTCGCTGTCCGGCACCCTGGCGACGATGGGCCCGGGCGTGCCGTACGTGATCGGCGCGAAGTTCGCCCACCCCGACCGGCCCGCGCTGGCGGTCGTCGGCGACGGCGCCATGCAGATGAACGGCATGGCCGAGCTGATCACCGCCGCGAAGTACCACCACCAGTGGCGCGACCCGCGGCTGGTCGTCGCGGTCCTCAACAACCAGGACCTCAACCAGGTCACCTGGGAGATGCGCGCCATGGAGGGCGCGCCGCAGTTCGTGCCCTCGCAGGCGCTGCCCGACGTCCCCTACGCCGACTTCGCCCGGTCGATCGGCCTCGGCGGCGAGCGCGTCGAGGAGCCCGGCGGGGTGCGCGGGGCCTGGCAGCGGGCCCTGGCCGCCGACCGGCCGTACGTCATCGACTTCCGCACCGACCCCGCGGTGCCGCCGATTCCGCCGCACGCCTCCCTCGACCAGATCGAGGCCGCCGCGTCCGCCGTGCTCCAGGGCGACCCCGACCGCGCCGACGTGGTCAAGCAGGGGTTCAAGGCGAAGGTGCAGGAGATGCTGCCCGGCCACCGCCACCGCGAGGACCGCCCCGGGGCCGGGGCGTGAGCAGCCCGCCGGTCCCGCCGGTCCCGCCGGACCCCGGCGCGGTCGGCGGGCCCGCGCCCGGCGACCCGCCGGCCGTGGACGCGGTGGACAGCGCGGTCTACACCGTCCCCACCGAGCTGCCGGAGGCCGACGGGACCCTCGCCTGGGACGCGACCACCGTCGTGACCGCGACCGTGCGGGCCGGCGGCGCCCAGGGCCTCGGCTGGACCTACGGCTCGCCCGCCGCGGCCGCGGTGATCCGCGACCACCTCGCCGGCGTCGTCACCGGCCGCTCCGCCTGGGACGTGCCCGCGGCCAACGAGGCGATGACCCGGGCGGTGCGCAACGCCGCCCGCCCCGGCATCGCCGGCCACGCGGTCTCCGCGGTGGACCTCGCCCTGTGGGACCTCAAGGCCCGCCTGCTCGGCCTGCCGCTGGTCCACCTGCTCGGCGCGGCCCGCACCGAGGTCCCGGTCTACGGCAGCGGCGGCTTCACCACCTACACCGACCGCGACCAGGACCGCCAACTGCGCGGCTGGACCGGCGACCTGGGCTTCACCCGCGTGAAGATCAAGATCGGCGAGTCCTGGGGGAGCGAGCCGGAGCGCGACCGCGCCCGCGTCAGCCGCGCCCGGTACGCCGTCGGCGACCGCACCGAGCTCTACGTCGACGCCAACGGCGCCTACGGCCGCAAGCAGGCGGTCCGGCTGGCCCGGCACCTCGACGCGGAGGGCGTCACCTGGTTCGAGGAACCCGTCTCCTCCGACGACCTGGCCGGCCTCGCGCAGGTCCGCGCCGCCGTCCTGCCCGACGTCACCGCCGGCGAGTACGGCTACACGCTGCCGTACTTCCGGCAGATGCTCGCCGCCGACGCGGTGGACTGCCTCCAGGCGGACGTCACGCGCTGCGGCGGCATCACCGTATGGCTGCGCGTCGCGGCCCTCGCCGAGGCGCACGGCCTCCAGATCTCCGGCCACTGCGCGCCCCACCTGCACGCCCACGCGGCCGCGGCCGTCCCCAACCTGCGGCACCTGGAGTGGTTCCACGACCACGTCAGGATCGAGAACACGCTTTTTTCCGGCGGCTGCGACCCCACCGGAGGCGTGGTCGCCCCGGGCGCCTCCGGCGCCCCGGGCCACGGGATGTCCCTGCACGCCGCCCGCGCCGAGGAGTACCGGTCCGGCTGACACTGTCCCGCGCAGCGGTCATGGCCGCGCGCACGGCGGGTAGGCGAAGGGCCATGGACACGACCGGCGCCACCCTGGGCGTCGAGGAGGAGTACCTCCTCCTGGACACCCGCTCCCACCTGCCCTGCCCCTGCGCCCAGCGCGTGCACGACGCCGCCCGGATCGGCTCCGGGTTGGGGCGCGACGAGGTCGACCGCGAACTGCTCCAGGCGCAGGTGGAGATCGCCACGCCGGTGTGCGGCAGCCTGGACGAGGTCGGCGAGCACCTCACCCGGCTGCGGCGGGCGGTCGCGTCCGCCGCCGCGACCGAGGGGTGCCGGCCGGCCGCCACCGGGGGACTGCCGGTGCCCAGCCAGCAGGACGTCCCGGTGACCCGCGAACGGCGCTACCAGAAGATGCACGCCGAGGCCCGCCGGCTGGTGGACGAGCAGCTCATCTGCGGGATGCACATCCATGTCGCCGTGCCGAGCCGTTCGGTGGGCGCGTCCGCACTCGGGCGGGTCCGGCCCTGGCTGCCCGTCCTGCTCGCCCTGGGCGCCAACTCCCCGTTCTGGCAGGGCCAGGACACCGGCTTCGGCAGCTGGCGCACCGTCGTCTTCGGCCGGTGGCCGGTGAGCGGGTCGCCGCCCTTCGTCACCGACGCCGACGACTACGAGGAGCGCGTCGAGGCGCTGATGGCCACCGGGGTCGCCCCCGACCGCAAGCAGCTGTACTGGCTCGCCCGGCTGTCGGAGCGGTATCCCACGCTCGAGGTGCGCGCCCCCGACGTGCAGGTGGACGTGGCCGACGCCGTGACCCTCGCGGGCCTGGCCCGCGCCCTGGTGGTCACCGCGATCCGCGAGGCGCAGCACGCCGAGCGGGCGCTCGACCCGCCCGCCAGCATCATGCACGCCGCCGAGTGGCACGCCGCGCGGCACGGCCTGTCCGGCACGCTGGTGGACCCCCGCTCCGGCACCCAGGCCGACGCCGCCGACGTGGTGCGCGCCCTGCTCGACCACACCGGCGCCGCGCTCGCGGAGTCCGGGGACACCGAGCGCGTCACCGCGGGCGTCGAGCGGTTCCTCGCCGAGGGGACCGGCGCCGACCGGCAGCGCGCCGCCGAGCGCGACGGCGGCATGCCCGCGCTGCTCGCCCTGGTCACCCGGCACGGCTTCGAGGACGCCCGCCCGGCGCAGGCGCAGGAGGCCGGGACGTGACCGGCGGCCCGGCCTCCCGGCGGCCGCGGGCCGCGCCGCGGTCGCGGACGCCGGCGCGGCGGGCGACCATGCCAGGGTGAGCACCGAACGGCAGTCCGCACTCGTGGTCATCGACATGATCAACACCTACGACCACCCCGACGCGGAGCTGCTGGTCCGCTCCGTGCGCGAGGCCCTGCCGGGCGTGCGGCGCGCCCTGGCCTCGGCCCGGGAGGCCGGCGTGGACGTGGTCTACGTCAACGACAACTTCGGCCGCTGGCGTTCGCACCACGACGAACTCGTGGCGACCGCGCTCGGCGGAGCCCACCCCGACCTGGTCGAACCGGTGCTGCCCGACGCCGACTCGCTGTTCGTGGTCAAGGCCCGCCACTCGATCTTCTACCAGACCCCGCTGGAGTACCTGCTCCAGCAGACCGGTGTCGGGCATGTGGTGCTGTGCGGCCAGGTGACCGAGCAGTGCGTGCTCTACTCCGCCCTCGACGCGCACATCCGCCACTTCGACGTGACGGTGGTGCGCGACGCGGTGGCGCACATCCAGCACGACCTGGCGCGGCCCGCGCTGCGGATGATGGAGCGCAACATGGGCGCGCGGCTGGTCCGCGCCGCCGACCTCGCGTGGTGAGACCCGGCCGGCGGCGCCTCGTCGAACCCGGTGCCGTACGCCACGCCACGTCACCGCGGTCGTGCGCTGGGCGACCGGCGGGCGGCGCCCGGGCGATCGATCGGCTCCGGGCACGTGTCATTTCCGTCAGCGGGGTATCCGACCGGACATGGACGACGCAGCTTTGACGGCATTGGCCCTGGTATGCACCCTCAACCCGTCCCCGGCCCCCTCCAGCTCCCAGCTGCTGGCCGAGCAGACCCTGGAGGCGCTGCGCGAGCACGGCGTCGCCGGCGAGGCGGTCCGGATCGCGGACCACGACGTACGGCCCGGTGTCGCGGTGGACATGGGGGAGGGCGACGCGTGGCCCGCGATCCGGGAGAAGATGCTCGCCGCCGACGTCCTGGTGCTGTCCACGCCGATCTGGCTGGGGCACCCGTGCAGCGTCGCGCAGCGCGTACTGGAGCGGCTGGACGGCGAGCTGTCGGAGACCGACGACGAGGGCCGGCAGCTGACCTACGGCAAGGCCGCCGCGGTGTGCGTGGTCGGCAACGAGGACGGCGCGCACAAGGTGACCGCGGACCTCTTCCAGGGCCTGAACGACGTCGGGTTCTCCCTGGCCGCGGGCGCGGCGACCTACTGGGTCGGCGAGGCCATGCACGGCACCGACTACCAGGACCTGGACAAGCCGCCCGACGCCGTCGCCGCCACCACGAAGACGCTCGCGGCCAACACCGCGCACCTGGCCCGCGCGCTGCGCGTGCGGCCCTACCCCCCGAGCTGAGCCGGACCCCCGCATCCCCCTACCCCGCACCCCCTTCGACCCCGCAACCCGGCGGACCCGGAAACCGGAGGACACCCGATGAGCGGCACCGAGAGCACCGACCGGCCCGGCGGCGAGGCCGCGGCCGTGCTCTTCGACGTGGACGGCACCTTGATGGACACCGTGCACCTGCACACCGTCTGCTGGTGGGAGGCGCTGCGCCAGGGCGGCCACACCGTCCGCGGCGCCCGTATCCAGCGCTGCGTCGGCATGGGCAGCGACCACCTGCTGGACGCGCTCCTCGGCGAGGACCGCGACCACGACGAGGACAGCGCGCTGAGCGCCGCCCACGACGCGCTGTACGCGCAGTACTGGTCGCGCCTCGCCCCGCTGGACGGCGCCGCCGACCTGGTGCGCGCCTGCGCCGCGCGCGGCTGGCGGGCGGTGCTGGCCTCCTCGGCCAAGAGCGGCGAGGCGAAGGTGATGACCGACGCGCTCGGCGTGGACGACGTGCTCTTCGCCGCCACCACCGCCGACGACGTGCAGGCCAGCAAACCCGCCCCCGACCTGGTCCGGGAGGCGCTGGACAAGGCGGGGGTGCCCGCCGAGCGGGCCGTGTTCGTCGGGGACGCGGTGTGGGACGCGCAGGCCGCGCGCGCGGCCGGGGTGCGGTGCCTCGCGGTGCTCACCGGGGGCGGCTTCTCCCGCGCCGAGCTGGCCGACGCGGGCGCGGAAGCGGTCTACGACAGCCCGAGGGACCTGCTGTCCGCTCTCGACGGCAGCCTGCTCGCGGCCCCGCCGGGCAGGCGACCACCGGGCAGCGCCTGACCGCAAGCGCCCACGCCCGCATCGCACCCGACCCCCGGAGGTCCCCTGTGGCTGCCCAGACCGCTTCCCTCGCCTTCCGCCGCCCCCGCGGGCCGTGGACCCTGCCGGGCGTGTACGCCCCCCAGGAGGACACCCGGCTGCTCGGCCGGGCGCTGCGGGCCGAAAGACCGCTGGACGGTGCGGACCTGCTCGACATCGGCACCGGCAGCGGGGCGCTGGCGGTGCTGGCCGCGCGGATGGGCGCCCGGGTCTCGGCCACCGACATCTCGTGGCGGGCGGTGCTGGCCGCGCGGGCCAACGCGGCGCGGCAGCGGCAGCGCGTCCGGGTGCGCCGCGGCGACCTCGCCGGCAAGCAGCACGGCCGCACCTACGACGTGGTCGTCACCAACCCGCCCTACGTGCCCGCGCCCGAGGACCTGCCGCCGCCCGGCGGGGCCGCGCGCGCCTGGGACGCCGGGCGCGACGGGCGGCACGTGGTGGACCGGGTCTGCGCCCGCGCCCCCGAACTGCTGCGCCCCGCGGGCGTGCTGCTGATGGTGCACTCCGGGCTGTGCGGCGTGGAGGCCAGCCTGCACCGGCTGCGGGCCGGCGGCCTCGCCGCGGAGGTCGTGGCCCGCGACCACGTCCGGTTCGGCCCCGTGCTCAGCCGCCGCCTGCCGTGGCTGCGGGCCCAGGGCCTGGTCGGACCGGCCGACGAGTACGAGGAGCTGGTGGTCGTCCGTGCCGAGCGAACCTGACCCGCGGGAGCCCGGGCACGACACCCCCCGCCCGGCCGGTGCGGCCGGCGGCGACCGGCGTCCAGTCCGGGTCCGGGTGGACCCGGACGGGCCGATCCTCGTGGAGGGCCCGGTCGAAGTGGTGCGGGACGACGGGACCGTGGCCGTCAGCGACCGCTTCGTGGTCGCGATCTGCACCTGCCGCCGCACCCGCACCCCGCCCTGGTGCGACACCAGCCACCGGCGCCGCAGGCGCCCGCCCGCGCCGCCGCCGCGGCCCGAGCCGGACGCCCGCCGCCCCGCCGACCCGCCCGAAGGAGGCCCGTCCCGTGCGGACACCTGAACCCGCCGGCACCCTGACCGCCCCCCGGCTGCCGCACGCCCGCGGCCCGCTGTCCGACGCCGTCGCCACGGCGCTGACCACCGCCCGGCCACCGCAGCAGCGGGACGTGCTGCGCGCCCACACCACCGAGGACCCGTACGGCGACGACCTCCAACTGGCCCTGTACGTCCTGTACGAGCTGCACTACCGCGGCTTCGACGAGGTCCCCGACGACATGGAGTGGTCCCCGCTGCTCGCCCCGCTGCGGGCCGCCCTGGAGCAGACCTTCCTGCGGGCCCTGCACACCGACGTTCCCGCCCGCACCCCGGACGAGGCGTTCGCGGACCTGCTGGTCGAGCCCGCCGACCCCGCCGGCAGCGTCACCCACCACCTCGAACACGACGGCGACCTGGGCCAGTTGCGCGAGTACGCGGCGCTGCGCTCGCTCTACCACCTCAAGGAGGCCGACCCGCACGCCTGGGTCATCCCCCGGCTGCACGGGCGGGCGAAGGCCGGCATGGTCGCCATCGAGTACGACGAGTTCGGCGCCGGCCGGGCCGAGGACGTGCACGCCCAGCTCTTCGCCGACCTGATGGCCGACCTCGGCCTCGACACCGCCTACGGGCGCTACACCGAGGCCGCGCCCGCGGTCGCCCTCGCCACCGTGAACCTGATGACCCTGTTCGGCCTGCGGCGGGACCTGCGCGGCGCGCTCGTCGGCCACTTCGGCTGCGTCGAGGTCACCTCCTCGCCCGGCTCCCGCCGGCTGGCCGCCGCCATGCGCCGCACCGGCGCCGGGCCCGCCGCGGAGCGCTTCTACACCGAGCACGTGGCGGCCGACGCCGTCCACGAGCAGGTCGTCCGGCACGAGGTCGTCGGCGGGCTGCTGGCCGAGGAACCCCACCTCGGCGCCGACGTCGCGTTCGGCGCCGACGCCACCGTCCTGCTGGAGGACCGGCTCACCGCCCACCTGCTGGACGCCTGGCGGTCGGGCCGCTCGGCCCTGCGCCGTCCCCTGTGATCTCCGGCCGGCCCGGCCGTCAGGTCTGCGCGGCGATCAGCACGCACAGCGCGGCCACCCCGAAGGTCAACCAGGCGACGTAGTCGCCCAGATGCCCCGAGTGCAGCCGCCGCAGCCCGGTCACCGCGTGGCGCACCGCCCGGTGGAAGGGCAGCCGCACCGGCCGCCGCACCGCCAGCCACGCCAGGAGGGCCGCCCCCGCGGCCGACACGAAGCCCAGCAGCAGCCCCTCACCCGTCCACGCCGACGCGACGTGCGCGACCGCCGGGGCGGCCCCGCCCAGCACCGCGGCCCGGTAGGCGGCCGGGTCGGTGTAGACCCCGGCGCCGCCGGCGATCGCGCGCCCCACCGCGGGCACGCACCCCACGGCCGCGCACAGGGCGAGCAGCACCGCGGGCACGGCCGTCATCATCGGCGGCAGCGACCGCCCCGGCGTCCGGATCTCCGGCTCCTCGCCCTCACCGCTGGTCTCCTCCTCGCCGGGCCGCTGCGCCGGCACCGCGCCCGCGCCCCAGAAGATCCGCACCGCCGCCCGCAGCACCGCCCCGCCGGTGAGCGCGGACGTGAGCACGTACACCGCCGGAAGCCACGCCTGCGTACGGCCCGCGGCGGCCTCGCCGAGGGCCTTGCCGAGCCCGGTGCCGAACGGCGGCAGCCCCGCCAGCGCCAGCGCGCCGAGCACGAACAGCACGCCCGGCAGCCGCAGCGCGCGCCCCCGGCCGTGCAGCCCGTGCTCGTCGACGGAGCCGTAGCGGTCCAGCAGCACACCGGTCAGGCCGAACAGCGCCGCCTTCACGCAGGCGTGCGCGGCCACGTACACCGCGGTGCCGGCCGCCCCGTCGGGCCCGAGCAGCGCGATCCCCACCACGAACAGCCCGACATGACCCACCGTCGAGTACGCGAGCATCCGCTTGAGGTGCCGCTGCTGCCAGCACATCACGGCGCCGACGAGCGCGGTGAGCACCCCCAGCGCGGTGAAGGTGTGGCGGAACACCTCGTGCGGGACGCCGCCCGGGCCGGAGAAGACCGTCCAGTACACCCGGCCGACGCCGTACACGCCCAGCTCGACCATCACGCCCGACAGCAGCATGCACACCGGGGTGGGCGCGACGGCGTGCGCGTCGGGCAGCCAGAAGTGGAACGGCACCACCGCCCCCTTGACCAGCATGGCGGTGACGACCAGCACGAAGCCCGTCACGGTGAGCAGGTCGGCGCGGTGGCCGGCCAGCGCGGTCCCCAGCGCCGCGAGGTCCAGCTCGCCGGTGCGCGCGTAGAGCAGCCCGATGCCCAGCAGCGAGCAGTACGCGGCCAGGGAGTTGACGATCCCGAAGGTGAGGGCGCCCTGGAGCGGGCGCGGGTCCTCGATGCGGTAGCCGGTCAGGGCGTACCCGGCCGCGCCCATCAGCTCGAACCACACGAAGGCGTTGAACAGGTCCCCGGTCAGCGCGAAGCCGACCATGCCGGCCTGGAAGGTCAGCACCATCGCCGGGAACAGGCCCGCGCGCTCGCCGCTCGGCTCGTCGAAGTACCGCCAGGAGTAGGCGAGCACCGCCAGCACCAGGCACGCGGCGAGCAGCGCCAGGCCCGCGCCGACCCGGTCCGCGGCGAGCACCACGCCGATGCGCACCGGCCACCCGGCCAGGCGCGCCACCGCGACGCCGTGCAGGTGCGACCACAGCAGCGCCAGGCAGACCACGTCGGCCGCGGCCGCGGCGGTGGCCAGCACGTCGCAGCCCTTCCGCGGCAGCACCCGGCCGGCCACCGCCAGCAGCGGCGCGCCGAGCAGCGGGATCGCCACCGCCGCCGGCAGCAGGACCGCGTCCGTCACCGGGTCAGCCCTTCAGGGCGGTCAGCGCCTGCGGGTCGACGGTGCCGTGCCGCTTGCGCAACTGGATCGTCAGCGCGAGCAGCAGGGCGGTGACGGTCGCGCCCACGACGATGTCGGTCAGCGCGAGCGCCTGCACCACCGGGTCCACCACCGGCCGCGAGCCGGGCCGCAGGTCGGAGAAGACCGGCGCGGTGCCGTGGTCGCGGTAGCCGACGGTGAGCAGCAGGACGTACGTCGAGGACTGCGCGACCGCCAGGCAGCCGATCGCGTGGATCAGGTTCCTGCTGGTCACCAGCCCGTAGAGGGCCACCAGCAGAATCCATCCCGCGGCCAGGTACGCCCACACGCCCATCAGGCGCCCTCCTTCTGCTCGGTGCTGCCGGTGACCTCGACGGCCTGGTCGAGGAAGTGCGCGACGAGCACGATCAGCCCCGACGCGACCTCCACGCCGACGGCCGCGTTGAACAGCGGCACCATGCCCCCCGAGGTGATCCGGTTGAACGTGCCCAGCGGGAGGACGTTCTCCAGGAACGCGCCGCCCGCCGCGAGGCCCGCGACGCCCATCGCGGTGAACGACGCCGCCGCCAGACAGTCGGCCATGTCCAGGACGACCAGCGGCCGCAGCCGCCGCAGCACCCGGTAGTCGGCCGCGACATAGCCCAGATGGAGCGCGGTGGCCAGCACGACCCCGCCCTGGAAGCCGCCGCCGGGGCTGAGCTGGCCGTGCGCCACGACGTACACCCCGACCAGCACGGTCACCGGCAGCAGCACCGCGCCCAGCAGCCGGGTGGTGGGCAGGACGTGCTCCGAGGCGGCGGGGTGCTGGCGCTCGTCGCGGGCCAGGCGCAGCAGCAGCGTCGCGCCCAGCACCGTGCCGAAGAGGATCGACTCCTCGCCGAGGGTGTCGAAGCCGCGCAGGTCGAAGTTGACCGACGAGACGACGTTCGCGGTGCGGTGGCGCAGGGCCGCGGCCACGGCGCGGGTGCCGTAGGGGTGCGCGGCGCCGCCGAACCGCGGCAGTTCGCGGCAGGAGACGGCGAAGCAGACTCCCAGCACCGCCGCGGACAGCGCGAACAGCAGCAGGCGCGCACGGGCGTTCACGACCCGCCCCCGCCGCCCGGTCCCTCCGGCTCGCCGCCCCCGGCGGGATGCTCCGGCCCGGACAGCGAGCGCCGTCGCACCTTGCGCACCGTCAGCAGGATGAGCAGCGGCGTCAGTACGGTGCCCACCGCCACCTGCGACAGCGCCACGTCCGGTGCCTGGAGCACCGTGAAGAGCAGCGCCAGCGCCAGCCCGAGGACACCGAGCAGCACCGCCTGCCGCACCGGTTCGCGGCACAGCACCGCCAGCGTGGCGGCCACCACCACGAAGCCGAGCGCGACACCGATCAGGGCCGTGTCCACCGTTGCTCCTCCTCTTCCCCGCTGCCGTCCCCGCTCCCGTGCCCCTCGCCTGCCCCGACCTCGCCGGACTCCCACGCGGCCTTGCCGACCGCGATCGTGGCGGCCGTGCCGCCCGCGGCGAAGACCAGGCCGATGAAGAGCGTCTTGACCGCCGCGCGGCCTGGGCCCTGCTCCACCGCGACCGCCAGCGCGATCAGCGGCACCCCCAGGCACGACGCGATCGCCAGCGCGTGCAGGCGCGCGGGCGTCCCGTCCAGCCGCACCAGGGCCGCCGCCGACAGCAGCACGCAGCCCACGCCCGCCCACAGCAGCACCAGGGCCGCCACATGACCGGCCGTCACCCGTGCCCCCGGGCAGGCCCCGTGAGCGCCGCGCACTCAGTCGCCGGCACGCTGCTGCTCCTCAACGGCCCCGTCGCTCCCGCCGGCCACCACGAAGCGGGTGAACACCAGCGTCCCGGCCGGCGACAGCACCGCCAGCACCAGCGCCAGGTCCTGGTACGAGGACCGGCCGTACCCCTGCGGCAGCAGCAGGAACACCGCGCCCACCACGGTGGACAGCAGCGACAGCGCCACCAGCCGCCGTACCGCGGAGCCCGCGGCGGCCACCCACAGGCACGCGGGCACCGCGCCGGCGAGCAGCACCAGGGCCGCGGCCGTCCACGCGTTCACCGCGGGCCGTCCGGACCGGTGAGGGCACGCTCCACCGCGCCGGGCGCGCGGCGCAGGGCGTGCACGCGGACCGCGGCGCCCTGCCGAGCGCCCCCGGCCGCCGACGTGCCGTCCGTGCCGTCTGCGCCGTCTTCGTCGATCGTGAGCACGCAGGTGTCCGCGGAGGCGGCCAGCAGCAGCCCCGCGCCGCCCGCGCCCGTGCCCGGGCGCAGCACGACCCGGCGGACACCGCCCGGCCGCCGCCCGCCCCGGACGACCGCCCCGGCCAGCGCCGCGCTCCCGCGCAGCAGCGACCAGGGCAGCGCCGCCAGCGCGCGCAGGGCGCCGCGGCCGTGCGGCCGCCCGATGCCCACCGCGCGCCGCAGCCGGTGCGCCGCCATCGCGCCGGCCAGCGCGGCACCGGCGGCCACCAGCAGTTCGACCGGATTGACCGAGCTGATCAGCACCACGTCCAGCGCGGCGAGCAGCACCCACCACGCGGCGACCTCGGCCACCGCCGTCCGCCCCATGCCCGCCGCCTCCCGCCGTCGCCCGCCTTCGATGCCCGCCTCGTGCATTCTCGAAGCACCCCGGAGCCGTGCTCCCGCGCCGTCCCGCGCCGCGCCGTACGTCACCCGAACGGTGGCGGTGCGGGCGGGCGGAAAGCGTCCGGCTCCGTTGCGGGGCCGCGTACCCCGGCAGCCCGCGCGCACACCGGCACCCGCGCGGGCGGCGGGTGCGCGCGGGCACCGGCACCCGCGCGGGCAGGTCCGCCCGCCGCCGCGCGGGACCGCGGCCCGGCCCCCAGACTCGGGGGCATGACACGCTGGAGCGCGACGACGGTCATGGCACAGCCGCTGCTGCGATGGGCACCGGACCGGGCCAGACCCGGCCGGATCGCCGACGCCGTCAGCAGGCTGGAACGCACCACGGCGCTGGACGGCGCGATCGGGGCGCTGCGGGGCGGCGTGCACGCCGTGGCGCTGGGCGACGTCCGCGACCTGCTGCACGGGCGTTTCCTCGGCCACCCGGTCCACCCCCTGCTCGTCCAGGTGCCGGTGGGCGCCTGGCTGTCGTCCGCGGTGCTGGACTGGACACCCGGCGGCCGGCGGCAGGCCGGGCTGCTGATCGCGGTCGGCCTGGCCGGCGCGGTCCCCGCGGCGGCCGCCGGGCTGGCCGACTGGGCCGAACTGGAGGACGAGCAGGCCCGGGTGGGACTCGGCCACGCGCTGCTGAACGTGGTGGCGACCTCCTGCTACACCATGTCGCTGGCCTCCCGCCTGATCGGCCACCGCGGGCGGAAGACGGCCCTGTTCGGCCTGGCCGCGGTGGCGGCCAGCGGCGCCCTGGGCGGCCACCTGGCCTACCACCAGGCGGCCGGCGCCAACCACAGCGAGGCCACGCCCCGGATCACCCCGCCCGGCTGGCACGACGTCGGCGCGGTCGCGGACTTCCCCGACGGCCGCCCGGTGCGCTGCCTCGTCGGCGAGGTCGCGGTGCTGGTGCTGCGCGACGCCGACGGCACGCTGTCCGCGCTCGCGGACCGGTGCAGCCACCTCGGCGGCCCGCTGTCGGAGGGCGAGATCACCGACGGCTGCGTACGGTGCCCGTGGCACGGCAGCACCTTCCGGCTGTCGGACGGGTGGAACGTCACCGGCCCGGCCACCGCCCCGCAGCCCTGCTTCGACACGCGGGTCACGGACGGCCGCGTGTGGGTGCGGCTGCGGTCCGCCGCCCCCGGCGACGGCCCGGCGCCCGCCGGCTCCTGACCCCCGGCTCCTGACCCGCCGGCCCGCCCCCGCTTCCGCACGGCGCCCCACCCGGGCGCGCGGAAGCGGCGGCGGGTCCTGCCCGTGTCAGGCCGGCGAGCCGCCCAGCAGCGGCGGGAAGCGGTCCCAGACGCGGTGCTCGGCGAGCAGGCCCGCGACCTGCCCGAGGGCCTCGGCCCCGGTGTCCCGCGCGACCACCCCCGCGCCGCCGGCCGCGAGCCCCACGGCCGCCAGCACGTCGCTGCCCTCGCCGAAGGCGCCGAGCGGCTTGCCGTGCCGGTACGCCTCGGTGACCAGCAGCAGGACCCGCGGGTCGATGTCGGTGACGGCCGCCGCCTCCGGGTCGGCCTTCGCGTCCCGGGCCGGCGCCGCGTCGGCGGCCGGCCCCGGAGCCGCGGCCAGCAGCAGCGCGTCGAACTCGATGGACCGGGCCGTCGCGAAGGTGCGCTGCACACCCGGCCCGCCCGTCGGCGCGACCACCAGCGGCACCATGTCCGCCGCCAGCACGGCCTGTCGCACGTCGGCGACGTCCTGCCCCGCGTCGGCCACGACGATCCCGATCACCCGCCCGTCGGTCGGCCAGCGCCCGCCCAACTGGGACAGCGCCGGGCTCGGCTCGGGGTCGGCCAGCGGCACCGTGGGCTCCGGCACGGGCAGCCCGAGACCGGCGGCGACCGTCCGGCACAGCTCGCCGTCGATGTTCGCCAGCACCCGCAGCCCCCGCTCCTTGACCGCGTTCTCGTAGCACTTGCCGAGCTCGAAGGTGTAGGCGGCGGCGATGTGCTCCCGCTCCGGGGGCGTCATGCTCCGCCAGAACAGCCGCGCCTGGCTGAAGTGGTCGTCGAAGGAGGCCGCCGCGTCGCGGACCTTGCGCGAGGCGGGGACCTCGACGGGCGCCTCGATGTAGGCGCCGGTGTCCGCGCCGGCCGTGAACGGGCACCCTCCGTCGAGGGAGTTGGGCCGGTAGGGGGCGACGCCGCGGTGCACCGCGGTCTGGTGCATGCCGTCGCGGAGCATGTCGTTGACCGGCGCGTGCGTGCGGTTGATCGGCAGCTGCGGGAAGTTGGGGCCGCCCAGCCGGGTGATCTGCGTGTCGACGTAGGAGAAGAGCCGGCCCTGCATCAGGGCGTCGTTGGTGACGTCCACCCCGGGCACGAGGTTGCCGACGTGGAAGGCGACCTGCTCGGTCTCCGCGAAGTAGTTGGACGGGTTCGCGTCCAGCGTCATCAGGCCCACCGGCTGGACCGGCGCGATCTCCTCCGGCACGATCTTCGTCGGGTCCAGCAGGTCGATGCCCTCGAACATCTGGTCCTCGGTGTCGGGGAAGGTCTGCACCCCCAGCTCCCACTGCGGGTGCGCGCCGGCCTCGATCGCGTCGGCCAGGTCCCGCCGGTGGAAGTCGGGGTCGACGCCGGCGGCGATCTGCGCCTCCTCCCACACCAGCGAGTGGACGCCCAGCTTCGGCTTCCAGTGGAACTTCACCAGCGTGGTGCCGCCCTCGGCGTCCACCAGCCGGAAGGTGTGGACACCGAAGCCCTCCATCATCCGGAAGGACCGCGGGATGCCGCGGTCGGACATGTTCCAGAGGGTGTGGAAGGTCGCCTCGGTGTGCAGGGTGACGAAGTCCCAGAACGTGTCATGGGCGCTCTGCGCCTGCGGGATCTCCCGGTCCGGGTGCGGCTTGCCCGCGTGGATCACGTCCGGGAACTTGATCGCGTCCTGGATGAAGAACACCGGGATGTTGTTGCCGACCAGGTCGAAGACGCCCTCGGAGGTGTAGAACTTCGTGGCGAAGCCGCGGGTGTCGCGCACCGTGTCGGCCGAGCCGCGCGAGCCCAGGACCGTCGAGAACCGCACGAACACCGGCGTGCGGGCGCCCTCGGCGAGGAAGGCGGCGCGGGAGATGCGGGCGGCGGTGCCGTACGACTCGAAGACGCCGTGGGCCGCGGCGCCGCGGGCGTGCACGACGCGCTCGGGGATGCGCTCGTGGTCGAAGTGGGTGATCTTCTCCCGCAGATGGTGGTCCTGGAGCAGGACCGGCCCGCGCGGACCGGCCTTCAGCGAGTGGTCGGTGTCGTACAGCCGCGCGCCCTGGGCCGTGGTCAGGTAGGCGCCGGCCTGCGCGGCCGTCGCCGGGTCGGCGCCCGTCGGCTGCCCGGTGGGGCTGCCGGTCGCCGGGCCGCGCTGGTCCGCCTTGGGCGGCAGCGGGTCCCGCGGCCGCGTCGGTTCGTCCACCGGCGGCGGCTCCACGCCCGGTGCGCCGGGGATGTTGTCGCGCGGGGTGTCCTTGCTGCTCACTGCGGCTCCTTGAGGTCGGGTCAGGGGGAGTGGCGCCGAGGGCGCCGACCTGTCCGGGTGCCCCGCCCGCGGCGGGCGAACCGCCGGCCGGCCCGGATTCCTCCTGATGGCGGCCCGGGCCGGGGGCCGGTTCGCGGGGGGCGGGTCCGCCCCGGCGCGGTCAGCGGTCGTGGTGATCGTCGTGCTGGTGGCGCTCGTGGTGCTGGTCGTTTTCGTGGCGCTCGTTGCGGCGCCTGGCCCACAGCGGCAGCACGATCCAGCACAGCACGAACCATGCGACCAGGGCGCCGACGAGCCAGGCCGCCGTCGGGTCGTGCACGGCGACGCGCAGCACCAGCAGCAGCGACGACGCCATGGTGCACAGCAGCAGGCACAGCCCCAGCAGGGTCAGCCGCGACGCGAGGACGACGGTCTCCGGTTTGAGCCGGCGGCCGGTGAGCAGCCGGTGCATGGCGACCGGTCCGACCAGCGCCCCGGTGGTGGCGGCGCCGAGCACGACGGTCGCCACGTAGATGTGCCGGTCGGTGGCGGACAGAGTGGTGAAACGCTGCTGGAAGACCACCGTGAGCAGGAAGCCGAAGAGGATCTGCACCCCGGTCTGGGCGACGCGCAGCTCCTGGAGGAGATCGCCCCACCTGCGGTCGGCGCGCTCCTCCTCGCTCTCATGGCGCCCCGCCGCCGGTGACGGCTGCCGGTCGTCGGACGGCTTCATCGCGGCTGGCCCTCCTTCGCCGTACGCCCCCGCGTCCGCGGCCCCGTGCGGGGCGCGCGGAGCCTGCCGGTCGGGTGCCCCCGGCGCCGCGGATCATGCGCGGCGCCGGGTGGGCCGGCTGTCCAGGGTGGGGCGGATGTTACGGCTGGGATGCTCGGGCGGGCCGGGCCGGGCGGACCACGCGGGCCTCGCAGGTCCTGGTGGGGGAGGCGAACAGCTCGCGGGTGCCGGACAGGTCGAGCACCCGCGCGACGCTCGGCGAGAGCGCCGAGATCGCCAGTTCGACCCCGAGGTCCAGCGCCCGCGCCCGCAGGCGCAGCAGCATGTTCAGGCCCGCGCAGTCGAAGAACGCGACGTCTCCCAGATCGACGTCGAGCCCGGCGGGGGAGAGGACGAGGCAGTCCGTCAGGATGTCGCCCGCGGTCGGGGCGGTGGCCAGGTCGAGTTCGCCGGCGACCGCGGCCCGGGTGTGGCCGGCGCTCTCGACGGTACGGACGGCCAGGCCCGAGTCGAAGTCCTGGTACGAGGATGTCCTCGGTGACGTCCCGCCCCTGTGCGCCCGCGCGCTGCCGCCGAGGGTCGGCGTGGGCTCGATGACGGTCAACGACCTACCTCCAATGCGTCGCAGGCTGTACCCAGAGCTTGCCCGCCCGCTTCGAGCACGTCAAGAAATACACGAAATTTGGTTCGTGACTTGAGCTACGTAAATCAGCCGCCGTAAGGTGAGACCGTGCCCGAACCAACCGACTCCCGTCCCACGTGGACCTTCCTGACCAACCACGCCCGGGTGCTCGCCACCATCGCCCGCGACCCCGGGGTGCGGGTGCGGGACATCGCGGCCCGCTGCCTGCTGACCGAGCGCGCGGTGCAGAAGATCATCGCGGACCTGGAGGGCGACGGATACCTCCAGCACACCCGTATAGGGCGCTCCAACCACTACGAGATCCCGCAGGGCACCCTGCTGCGCCACCCGGCCGACTCCGGCCCCACCGTGGACGACCTGCTCGCCGTGTTCGCCCTGGACACGCACCCCGCCACAGGCGGCGCACCCGACCCCGACCCCGGCGCCCACTCCGGCGGCGACGCGACCTGACCCCTGCCGCCCGGCCCGGCCGCGCACTTTCCGGGCACGCCCCGCGGTAGAGGGCCGCCCCTGCGGGTACCCGGGGACCCTGCGCCGGGTCGGGAACCTGTCCGCCCGCACCGGCACCCGCTGCCGTAGGAGGTAGGGACATGGCCGATACCCGCACCCGCGCGGACTCCGCCCTCGCCGGCCGGTCCGCGGTGGTCACCGGAGGCTCCCGCGGCCTCGGCCTGCTCATGGCCCGGCGGCTGGTCGACCTCGGCTGCGACGTGACGGTCGCCGCCCGCGACGCCGCCGAACTCGACGCGGCCGCCGCCCACCTGGACGCCGGCGCCCCGAGACACGCCCGCGTACGGACCCAGGTGTGCGACGTCACCGACCGCGACGCGGTGCGCGCGCTGATGCGGGAGGCGGCCGGCGCCCACGGAGGGATCGACGTGGTCCTCGCCAACGCCGGCATCATCCAGGTCGCCCCGATCGACGCGATCGGCGCCGACGAGTTCCGCTCGGCACTGGACACGATGTTCATGGGCGCCGTGCACACCGCCCTGGAGTCCCTGCCCTACCTGCGCCGCAGCCCCGGCGGCGGCCGGCTCGCGCTGATCGGCTCGGTCGGCGGCCTCGTCACCCCGCCGCACCTGGTGCCGTACGCCTGCGCGAAGTCCGCGGTGGCCGCGCTCGCGGAGGGGCTGCGGGCCGAGGAGCGGCAGGTGAGCGTGACGGCGGTGCACCCGGGGCTGATGCGCACCGGCTCCCACCTGGCCGCGGAGTTCGGCGGCGACCGGGCCGCGGAGTTCGGGTGGTTCTCGGCGCTGGCCGGCACCCCGCTGCTGTCGATGGACGCCGAGCGCGCCGCGCACCGCATCGTCCGGGCCGTCGAGGCGCGCCGGACCCGGCTGGTGCTGACGCCCGCGGCCAAGGCGGCGGGCCTCGCCCACGGCGTGGCCCCGGCGCTCACCGTCCGTCTGACGGCGCTCGCCGCCCGCGCCCTCCCCTCGGGCGGGACGGACGGCGCGTCCGGACCGGGCCTGGCGGAGGGCCGCGACGTGGATGCGGCGCCGGCCGACCCGGTGCTGCGCCGGCTGCGCGCCTGGGGCAGCGCCCTCAACGACCGCGCCGCCGACGCGTTCAACGAGCGCCGCCCCCGGCATCAGTAGCAGCGCAGCTCGATGACGTTGCCGTCCGGGTCGCGGACGTAGAGCGAGGTGGCGGTGCCGCGGGCGCCGAAGCGCGGGCCGGGGCCGTCGACCACGTCCCACGCGCCGGATGCGACCACCTCGTCCCAGTCGAGCGGTTCGACGACCAGGCAGAAGTGGTCGACATTGCGGCCGTCCCGCTCCCCGGCGACCAGGTCGACGATGGTGTCCGCGCTCACCCGGACGGACGGGAACGGCGCGCGGCCGGCGCGCCACTCCTCAACGCGGACGGGCGCGAGGCCGAGGGCGCCGCAGTAGAACCGCAACGAGCGTTCCACGTCGGCGACGTTGAGGACCAGGTGGTCGAATCCGGTGACACGCATGGCGTTCCCTCTTTCCGTTCACCGGCGGGGTCCGGGGCCCGGACCGCCTGCCTGGCACTACCCTCGCGGGGCCGGCCGGCGGGACCAAGCACCAAGCGGCATAGGATCGTTGCCCCAGGAACAACGGTCGGCGATCAGCGGGAGGCGGCTCGTGTGGGAGCGCCACGAGACGGCGGCCTTCCTGGTGCTGGCCGAGGAGCTCCACTTCGGCCGGACCGCCGAACGGCTCGGGCTGACCACCGGCCGGATCAGCCGGACCATCAAGGCGGTCGAACGGCGGGTCGGCGCACCGCTGTTCGAGCGCACCAGCCGCACGGTCCGGCTCACCCCGCTCGGCGAGCAGCTCGCCGCGGACCTGCGGCCGATCGTCCGCGGCCTGGACGCCGCCCTGGAGCGGGCGGTGGCGGCGGCCCGCGGGGTGACCGGCGTGCTGCACGTCGCCTTCCTCGGCGCGACCACCGCGCCGGTGCTGCTGCGCGGGGTCGAGCTCTTCCAGCGGCGCCACCCCGACTGCGAGGTGCGGGTGCACGAGGAACGCCTGGCCACCACCCGCGCCCACCTGTCGGACGGGACCGTCGACGTGCTGCTGGCCGCGTTCCCCTTCGACGGCATGGCCACCGGCCCCGCGCTGATCCGGGAGCGCCAGGTGCTCGCGGTGGCGGCCGGGCACCGGCTGGCCCGCGAGCCGGCCGTGTCGCTGGAGGTCCTCGCCGACCACCCCGTCATCCAGTACCCGCAGGCCACCTCGCGGTCGTTCAAGGAGCACCGCACCCCGAGCCGCACCCCGGGCGGGCGGCCGGTGCCGCGGGGCCCGCAGGGGGAGAGCTTCTCCGAGATGCTCTCCCTGGTGGCCCTCGGGCGCGGGGTCCTGCCGGTCGGCGAGCACACCCCCGGCTCCTTCCCGCACCCGGGCATCGCCTATGTGCCGATCACCGACGCCCCGCCGATCCTGCGGGGGCCGGTCTGGGCGGAGTCCCGCACCACCGCCCGCGTACGGGCCTTCGTCCGCGCCGCCGTGGACGCGGCCCCGCACTCGTCGGTCCCGCCCGCTCCCGGCCGCTGACGCCCGGTCACGGCGTGAAGAGCACCTTGACCGCGCCGTCCTGCTTCTTCTGGAACATCGCGTACGCGTCGGGCGCCTTCGCCAGCGGCACCCGGTGGGTGGCGAAGTCGTCGACACCGAGCGGGTCGGCGTCGGTCAGCAGCGGGAGGAGGTCGTCCACCCACCGCCGGACGTTGGCCTGGCCCATGCGCAACTGGACCTGCTTGTCGAACAGGGTGAGCAGCGGGAGCGGGTCGGCCATGCCGCCGTAGACCCCGGACAGCGAGATGGTGCCCCCGCGCCGCACCAGCTCGACGGCCAGGTACAGCGCGGAGAGGCGGTCGACGCCGACGCGCTGCATCAGCCACGCGGCCAGCGGGTCCGGCAGCAGCGCGGTCATCTGCTGCATGCCCTGGGCCAGCGGCGCGCCGTGCGCCTCCATGCCGACGGCGTCGATGACGCAGTCGGGCCCGCGGCCGTCGGTGGCGTCGTACACGGCGTCGGTGAGCTTGTCGCCGTACGCGGACAGGTCGAAGGTGTGGACCCCGCGGGCCCGGGCGCGGGCCAGCCGCTCCGGCACGACGTCGATGCCGATGACCTGGCCGGCGCCGCGGTGGGCGGCGATCCGCGCGGCCATGTCGCCGATCGGGCCGAGGCCGAGCACGGCCACGCTGCCGCCCTCGGGCACGGCGGCGTACTCCACCGCCTGCCAGGCGGTGGGCAGGACGTCCGAGAGGTAGACGAACCGGTCGTCCGGCGGGCCGGGCGGAACCGCGATGGGCAGGGTGTTGCCGAAGGGCACCCGCAGGTATTCCGCCTGGCCGCCCGGCACCTGGCCGTAGAGCTTGGTGTAGCCGAAGAGCGAGCCGCCCTTGCCGTGTTCGCGGACCTGGGTGGTCTCGCACTGGGAGTGCAGGCCGCGCCCGCACATGAAGCAGGTCCCGCAGGAGACGTTGAAGGGGACGACGACCCGGTCGCCGGGCCGCACCGCGGTGACCTCGGGGCCGACCTCCTCCACCACGCCCATCGGCTCGTGGCCGAGGATGTCGCCCGGGTCGATGAACGGTCCGAACACCTCGTACAGGTGGAGGTCCGAGCCGCACAGGCCGGTGGTCGTCACCTTCACCACGATGTCCGTCGGGTCCTGGACCACCGGGTCGGGAACGGTGTCCACGCGCACATCGCGCTTGCCGTGCCAGGTCAGTGCTTTCACTGGTGCTTCCTCTCCTCAAGGCGGCGGCCCGCTCGGACCGGTGCGGCGGCCGCGTGGGCAGACGGGGGCGCGCACCCGGCCATCCGTTCCCCGCACCGGGCCGGGCCGAGCGTCCCGCCGCCCGAGGTCCCCCGAGCGGTCCCGCCCGGCGCGCCGCGGCCCACGGAGGCGCGGGTACGGGCGGGGTAGCGGGGATGTGCCGGGGCCGAAGGGGTTTGGCGGGGCCGTGAGGGGTGAGGCGCCCCTGCGTACGAAGATCGACGTCCGACCCGAGAGGGAGCCGAGCATGAGTTCCGCCACCATCGAACGGACCGCGGCGGCCCGCCTTCCCGACGGCGACGTGGTCGCGGTGCTGCTCACCCAGCACGCCCGTATCCGCGACCTGTTCGCCACCGTCCGCGGCACCCGCGGCGACGCGCGCCGGCAGGCGTTCGACGAGCTGCGCGCGCTGCTGGCGGTCCACGAAGTCGCCGAGGAGCTGATCGTCCGGCCGGTCGCGAAGCGCACCGCGGGCGAGCAGGAGGCCGAGCACCGCAACACCGAGGAGGCCGAGGCCACCGAGGTGCTCAAGCGGCTGGAGCGGATGGACCCCGACAGCGCCGAGTTCGACGCGGCGATCGGGGAGTTCGAACGGGCGGTCGGCGAGCACGCCGACCACGAGGAGAGCGAGGAGTTCCCCTCGATCCTGCGCGAGTGCACCGCCGAGCACCGGCACACCATGGGGGAGCGGCTGGCGCGGGCGGAGCGGCTCGCACCCACGCACCCGCACCCGTCCGCGGCCGGCCGCCCCGCGATGGTCGCCCTGACCGGGCCGTTCGCCGCGATGACGGACAAGGTCCGGGACGCCCTGAGCGGCTGAAGGAACCGGGCCGCCCGTGCGCGTGGTCAGGGCTCAGCGGGCAAGAGCGCCTTCCGTTGCCGGGGTCATCGGACCCGCGCCCGGCCGGGTGCCCGGTGCGGCGGCCCGTCGAGGTCCAGGGCGTTGAGCACCCCTTGCAGGTAGCCGATCGCGTGGGCCCGGCCGCGGCTGCAGTACGCCGCCGAGGAGATGTCGCCCCAGGTGTCGAGGTCGCCGATCATCGCCGGGACGTGGTCGTCGATGAGGAAGCCGTCGAACCCGGCGGCCGCCAGGCGGCGGATCACCCGCGCCGGGTCGAGGTTGCCCTCGCCGAGGAAGCACTCGGTGAAGCTTGGCACGGTGCCGCGCACGTCCCGGAAGTGCACGTAGAAGATGGCCGGGCCGAGCAGGTCGATGACGGCGTCGACGCTCTCCTCCCCGGCCATCTCCGAGACCGTGCCCAGGCACAGGTTCAGCCCCCAGGACGGGCTGCCGCCCGCTTGGGCGCGGGCCCGCGCGATGGCGGCGGGCGAGGTGAAGATCCGGGCGACCCCGCCCAGCGGCTCGTCCACCGGCGGATCGTCCGGGTGCAGCGCGAGCCGCACCCCGACCTCCTCGGCCACCGGCAGCACCGCGTCCAGGAAGTACTGGTGGTGGGCCCACATGTCCTCGGCGCTGATCGGCTCCGCCACCGGCTCGTCGGGGGTGAGCCGGTAGCCGGCCAGCGCGTTGCCCTGCGGGACCCGCGCCAGGTCGAAGGCGCTCACCTTGGCGCCGCCGCGCCCGGCCGCGGCCATGTCGGTGCGCCACACGTAGGTGGCGAGGAAGTTGTAGCCGAGCAGGTCGATGCCGACCGCGGCCATGTTGCGCAGGGTCGCGCGGAAGTTCTCGATCTGCTCGTCCCGGCCCGGCAGGCCCCGCTGGATCTTCCAGAAGTGCGCCAGGGGCACGTTCTCCAGCCCGTCGATCGCCAGGCCGTCCGCGTCGCAGCGCTCGCGCAGCGCCCGCAGCTCTGCCAGGCTCCAGCAGCCCTCGCGTCCGGGCAGCAGGTCCGGTGTGTGCAACTGGACGCCGGTCAGGCCGAGTTGGTGCGCGAAGGTGGCGACCCGGTCGTCGTAGGTGTCGATATGGCCGAGGGAGAGTCGAATGGTCATGCCCGGCCGACCCGCAGGTGCTTCACGGTGATCCGTTCGGTTGGAGGGGAGACAAGGGGGACGCAAGGAGGGGACACGGGGGACGCGAAGGGGGACACGGGGCCGGACCGCCGACCGGAGCGTCCCGGTCAGTCGGCGAAGTAGTCCGGGTACTGCGCGCACAGCTTCGGCACCCGCTCCAGCGCGCGCCTGGCGTGGCGGCTGATGAGCCGGCGCCCGCCTTCGGCGTCGCGGGCCGACAGCGCGTCGACGATCAGCCGGTGCTCGTCGATCAGGTCGCGCATGCTGGCGGTGTCGGGCTGCGCCAGCCGCCGCAGCCGGTCCAGTTGCAGCTTCATCCGCTGCACGGCCTGCCAGGCGCGCAGGTAGCCGCTGAGGGCGAACACCTCGGCGTGCAGGGCCTCGTCGGCCTGGAAGAACGCGTCGTGGTCGCCGGCGCGGTAGCTGTCCTCCTGCCGGTCCAGCAGGTCGCGCAGGGCGCCGGTGTCGAGCGCGGGACTGCGGCAGGCGGCCTCGAAGGCGGAGACCTCCAGGCTCTCGCGGACGAAACACGCCTCCGCCACGTCCCACAGCCGGATCAGCCCGACCCGCGTGCCGACCTGCGGCACCACGTGGACGAGGCCGGCGTCGGCGAGCCGGGCGATGGCCTCGCGCACGGGGGTGCGGCTGACGTGCAGGCGCTCGGCGATCTCCGTCTCCGACAGACAGGAGCCGGGGGCCAGGCGCAGGGTGCGGATCGCGGCCACCAGCTCGTCGTGGACGAGGTCGGAGGTGCGGGTGCGCCGGCCGTCCCGGCTGATCGGCGTCAGCACTCCGGCGGTTGCGTACGGCGCCTGCTCCGGCATGCGCGCTGGTGGGGGAGCGGTCATGTCCGAATCCTTGCATGCCAGTGTACTTGTATGCAAGTATGCCTCGCCATCGGCCGGGTGGCACCCGTGCACCGCGCCGTACGAGCAGACCAAGGGGACGACGTCATGACCAAGCACAGGGCCGGGCTCACCGCCGCGGCGATCCTCGCTGCCACCACCCTCATGCTCACCGGCTGCGGCGGCGGCAGCGGATCGTCCGCCGCCGGCAAGGGCCCCGCCGAGATCACCTTCTGGGGCTGGGCCGCCGGCTACGACAAGTCGGTGGCGCTGTGGAACAAGGCGCACCCGGACGTCCACGTGAAGTACCAGGCCATCACCAACGGCGGCGCCGGCGGCTACGACAAGATGCTCACCGCCGCCAAGGCCGGCAACGCGCCCTGCCTGGCGCAGATCGGCTACGAGACCTTCGCCAGCTTCCTGGCCGCCGGCGCCCTGAAGGACGTCAGCGCTTACGTCAAGCAGGACCGCGCCCAGTTCCCCGACTGGGTCTGGAACAACGTGGGCGTCGACGGCAGGGCCTACGGCGTCCCCGTCGACACCGCGCCGATGGCGATGTTCTACCGCGCCGACCTCTTCGCCAAGGCGCACATCGCCGTCCCGAAGACCTGGGACGACTTCGCCACCGCCGCGGCGAAGGTCAAGGCCGCCGACCCCGCCGCGCGCATCATGAACGCGCCCAGCGACCCCTACCTGTACGCCGGGTTCGCCTGGCAGGCCGGCGCGCCCTGGTTCGGCGCGAAGAACGACGCCTGGTCGGTGTCGTTCGACAGCCCCGCCAACAGCAAGGTCGCCGCCTACTGGCAGGGCCTGACCGACAAGGGCCTGCTCACCTCCTACCCCGCCTTCGACGCCACCTTGTACTCCGCGTGGAACAAGGGCTCGGTCTGGGCGGAGGTCGGACCCGTCTGGTCCGCCTCCCTCATCCGCGACAATGCCGCCGCCTCCGCCGGCAAGTGGGCCGTCGCGCCCATGCCCCGCTGGGCCGGCTCCGACGCGGTCGGCAACTCCGGCGGCTCGGCCACCGCCGTGACGAAGGACTGCGCCCACCCCAAGGAGGCCACCGACTTCGCGCTGTGGATGTCGACCGACAGCGGCTCGGTGTCCAACCTGATCTCCGCCGCGGCGATCCTGCCCGCCTCCAAGTCCGGACTGGCCAGCCCCGCGCTCGACGCGCCCCAGAGTTACTACGGCGGCCGGCGCATCTACCAGCTCTTCCGCACCGAGGCCGCCAAGGTCGACGACAACTGGACGTGGGGCCCGATCATGGCCACCTCCGCCACCAGCCTCGGCGACGGCCTCGGCAAGGTCCACACCAGGAAGGGCACCTACCAGGACGCCCTCGACGGCGCCCAGCGAAGCACCGTCAGCGCCCTGAAGTCGCAGGGCTTCTCCGTCAGCAAGTGACCCGCAGCACCACCCCAGAGAAGGTGACCGTGTCCACCGTGACGTCCGCCGCCACCGACCGCCGGCGCCGACTTCGCGAACTCCGCCGAGCCGCGCCCTTCGTCCTGCCCTTCCTCGCGCTCTTCGCCGTCATCTACCTCATCCCCACCGGATACGCCCTGGAGCAGAGCCTGTTCACCGAGAAGCGCTCCGGCCTCGGGCTCACCGGCGCCAGGACGGTCTTCGCCGGCGCCGACAACTACACCCGCGTCCTGCACGACACGGACTTCCTGCACTCCCTCGCGCACGTCGCCTTCATCGGCGTCATCCAGGTGCCCGCGATGCTGGCCCTGGCCCTGGTGCTCGCGCTGCTGCTCGACTCCGCGGTGGTCAGGACCGGGCGCCTGTTCCGCGTCGCGTACTTCGTGCCCTACGGCCTGCCCGGCGTCATCGCCGGCCTGGTCTGGTCCTTCCTGTACGCGCCCTCGCTCAGCCCGGTCGTACGGCTGCTGGACTCCGCCGGCATCCACGCCGGCTTCGTCACCGACACCGCGCTGCCCTTCGCCATCGCCAACATCCTCACCTGGGCCTGGACCGGCTACAACACCATCCTCATCTACGCCGCCCTCCAGGCCGTCCCGCCGGAGACGATGGAAGCCGCAGCGGTGGACGGCTGCACCGGCTGGAAGGCCGCACTGCTGATCAAGGTGCCCCAGATCCGCCCCGCCCTGCTGATGACGCTGGTCTTCTCGATCATCGGCACGTTCCAGCTCTACAACGAGCCGGCCACCATGAAGTCGGTGGCGCCCAACCTGTCCTCCACCTACACGCCCATCATGGCCACCCTGCGCTCGGTGTCCTCGAACAACTTCACCTACGCGGCAACGCAGTCGGTGGTGCTCGGCGCACTGATCTGCGTGCTGTCGGTCGCCGTCTTCCGTGCCTCGGCCCGAAGGACCGACTCATGACCAGCACCCTCCACCCGCCCGCCGACCCCGCCGGCCCCGCCGAGGCCGCCGCCCCCGCCGCACCCCCGCGCCGGCGCCGCACCGGCAGCCCGCTGACGACGATCAACCCCACCACGCGGCTGGTCACCCTCGGCGTCATGACGCTCTTCGCCCTCTACTTCCTGCTGCCGGTGTGGTGGCTGGTCGTCTCCACCACCAAGGACAGCGGCGAACTCTTCGCCGGCGACGGCTTCTGGTTCGGCCACCACTTCGCGCTGTGGGACAACGTCCAGACGCTCTTCCGCGCGCAGGGCGGCATCTACTCCCGCTGGCTGCTCAACTCGCTGCTGTACGCCGTCGGCGGCGGCATCGTCGCCACCCTGCTGGCCGCCATGTGCGGCTACGCGCTGGCGAAGTTCCCCTTCCCCGGCCGCGAGGCGGTCTTCGGCACCGTGCTGGCCGCGGTGCTGCTGCCCGCCCCCGTCCTGGCCGTCCCGCTCTACCTGCTGTTCAGCCACACCGGGATCGTCAACACCTTCTGGTCGGTGTTCATCCCCAGCATCGTCAGCCCGTTCGGCGTCTACCTCAGCCGCATCTACGCCGCCTCGTCCGTCCCGGACGCGCTCATCGAGGCCGGCCGGATCGACGGCGCGGGGGAACTGCGCATCTTCACCATGGGGATGAGGATCATGGCACCCGCCATGGTCACCGTCTTCCTCTTCCAGTTCGTCGCCATCTGGACGAACTTCCTGCTGCCCTCGCTGATGCTCGCCGACAGCTCGCTGCAACCGGTCACCGTCGGCCTGGTCGGCTGGCGCCAGATGCAGGGCTACCCCATCGGCTACACCACCGTCGTCACCGGAGCCATGCTCTCGGTCATCCCCGTCATCGCGATGTTCGTCTCCCTACAGGCCTTCTGGAGCAAGGGCCTGACCGCGGGAGCCGTCAAATAGCCGGCCGGCCGACCGGCCGGCGTCATGGAAGGACGATCCATGAAGGTCCTGTACGCAACCGCGGCGTCCGTGTGCGTCACGGTGCTTCTCGCGGCACCCTGCCAGGGCGTCGCCGCAGCCGCCGCCGACCCGCCCGCCAACCTCCTCGCGGCGGACATGGACACCACGATGGACAGCGGCACCAGCCCCCTGACCCAGGGCAGCACCACCACCGGCGGCAGCCAGCAGATCGTCAGCGTGGGCGGCGACAACGCCCTCCAGCTGAGCGACGCGTCCGACGGCACCAACCTCGCCAGCTACTTCTACCACCGCTTCTCCACCGGCTTGCTCAAGGACCGGATCAACGCCGTCTACAGCGAACCGGCCGGCAGCCCCGCCGAGCAGTTCGTGCTGACCTTCGACCTCGCCCGCACCCAGGCCAGCGACAAGCCCGTCGCCAAGGACATCTACGCCCGCGTCTCCTTCGGCAACTTCGACAACGCCACGGTGCCGCAGTTCCCCGTGCCGCCGGTCAGCCTCACCACCACCGCCGCCTACCAGAACACCTCCGGCGCCCTCCAGCCGGTCTCGGACACCGACATACCGCAGTACCGCTTCACCATCGTGCCCAACGGCGGCACCCGGCTGGTCTCCACCGTCGAACTCGGCTTCCAGGTCCGCGTCGACACCGGCGGCACCGACGAGGCCGTCGCCGTGGACAACCTCGACGTGTACGACGCCGGCTCCGTCACCGACACCGCGCCGCCGACCGCCCCCACGTCCCTGATCGCCGGCACCCCCGGGCAGAACAGCGTCCCGCTGGGGTGGAGCCCGTCCACCGACGACACCGGCGTCACCGGCTACGACGTCTTCCGCGACGGCTACCAGGTCGCCTCCGTCAGCGGCTCGACCACCACCGCGGTCGTCGGCGGCCTGATGCCGGGCACCGGCTACGACTTCACCGTCCGGGCGAAGGACGCCTTCGGCCACGTCAGCGCCATGAGCGCCCCGCTGCACGCCACGACCTCCGCGTACGTGCCCGACAACCCCGCGCCCTACCCGGGCACCCAGCAGACCCGCTCCCAGTGGCTGTGGGACAAGACGAAGGCCATGAAGGAGGAGGACGGGCCGATCAACGTCGCGCAGTACACCGCGCAACTCGTCGACCACGAGAACACGACCGCCGCCCTCACCAAGCTCGACACCCTCTACAAGGGCTACGACTACGAAGAGTACAAGTGGCTGTCGCGGATGTACGCCTACCTCATGGCGGGCGACCAGTTCAGCGCCGCGATGCTCCAGGACGTGGCCACCTACTTCGGCCAGTACAGCTACAAGAAGCTGCCGCAGACCGAGAACCTGCGGATGAGCACCTATGTCACCGGCTACCTCGTCGGCCAGTACCTGCCCGGCGTCGCCGACACCGACGGCACCTCCGGCGCGGCGCTGATGGCCGAGAGCAAGGCCAACATCGAGGAGATGGTCCAGCAGGCGGTCAAGGACGGCTGGGCGGAGTACGAGAGCCCCGAGTACACGATCATGACGTACTTCGGCCTCAACGCGATCTACCAGTGGTCCACCGACCAGGAGCTGCGCACCGAGGCCAAGACGGCCATGGACGTCATGTGGTTCGAGTGGGCCAACGACTGGGACGACGGCTACCTGGTCTCCTCCGAGAGCCGGGCCAAGGGCGACCTGGCGTCCGTGGGCGACCCGACCTGGCGCCCGGCCGACCACACCGCGCTGGCCTGGACGTACTTCGGGGAGCACCGCGCGCAGGAGGGCGTGGGGGAGTCGGACAACCCGGCGCCCGACGCCTACCGCCCCGACCTGGAGTACGTCGGCCTGCTCGCCTGGTCCGGCACCGCGTACCAGCCGCCCGCCCTCGCGGTGCGGATCGGCCGGATGACCGACAAGTCCTACACCGCCTACAAGACCAACCTCCAGAACTCCAGCGGCGACCCGACGGACATCTACCGCACCAGCTACGTCCGGCCGACCTGGGGCCTGGCCACCGAGGTGCAGTACCGCAGGACCGACGAGTGGCTGGAGGACCAGCCGCTGGACCTGCGCTGGCAGTCCGACGCGGCGGACCCGCTCTTCCGGGTCTCGATCGACCAGGGCAACGCGCCGGTCGGCAACTACGACGACCCGGCCGAGCAGCGCGTCATGCAGGACGGCCCGACCGCGCTCGGCGTCTACAAGTCCTCCGGTGACAGCACCGAGAACTACCTCAACGCGCTCTTCCCCGACACCGGGTCCATCAAGGAGCGCCGCCAGGTCGACGGCTGGACCGTCGTCGACACCGGCACCATGTACTTCGCGTTCAGGACGGCCCAGCCGGCGACCTGGTACCACCAGACGCCCAACGACCCGTCGAACAAGGTGAAGACCACCACCCAGATCCACCCGACGACGACCCTCAGCTACAGCTACGACATCCTGCGCAGCCAGGCCGACACCAACGGCTGGGTGCTGGAGACCGGCGACACCTCCACCTACGCCAGCCTCGACGCCTTCGCGACGGCGCTGACCACCAGGACCCGGCTGGACACCAGCCACATCGGCGACGCCGAACCGCGGCTGGTCTACCACAGCCTGAGCGGCCACGACCTCGACCTCACCTTCGACGACCCCGCCCAGGCCCCCGGCGCGACCCACCTGGTGGACGGCAAGCCGATCCGGTACGACGCGTTCAAGCTCTTCGACACCCCCTGGCTCCAGCAGGACCGGCAGGGCACGAAGTTCACCGCCAGGGTCGGCAGCCAGTGCGTCGTGTACGACTTCTCCGACTGGTCCGTCACCAGCCGCGGCCCGGGCGGCAACGGCCGCCGCTCCGGGCGCGGCGCCAAGCCCTGACCGCGCACCGAGCGCCCCGGCGGGACACGGGCCGGACCCGGCCCGCGTCCCGCCTATCCTGGGCCCTGCCGGACTTCCGGCAGGCGCCTACCAGAAGGATCGATCGGTGAGCAGTTCCTCCGCGGACACCCGGCCGGGTGCCGGCCCCCTTCGGCCCATCGCCCGCGGCCGGGTCCGCGCGTCCGACCGGGTCTACGAGGAGCTGCTGTCGGCGATCCGCAACCTGCGCATCCCGCCGGGTGCCTCGCTCTCCGAGACCGACCTGTCCGCCAGCCTCCAGGTCAGCCGCACGCCGCTGCGCGAGGCCCTGGCCCGGCTGGCGGACGGCGGGCTGGTCTCGGTCGTCCCGCAGGTCGGCACGACGGTGGGGCGGATCAGCCTGCGCGAGGTCAAGGAGGCCCGGTTCGTCCGGGAGAGCCTGGAACTGGCCGCCTTCGCGGTGGCCTGCGGCCGGCCCGACCGCGACGTGGCCGCCTGCCGGGAACTGCTGGCCGCGCAGGTCCGCTGCCACGCGAACGGCGACCTGACCGGCTTCTTCGACGCCGACGAGGCCCTGCACGAGCAGATCTTCGTCATCAGCGGCTACCGCGGCGCCTGGAGCGTGATGCAGCCGATGAAGGTCCAGCTCGACCGGCTGCGCCGGCTCGCTCAGCCGGAGACGTCGAACGTGCGCGAGCTGATCGAGGAGCACACGGCCGTGATCGACGCGCTCGAAGCGGGGGACGCCGCCGGCGGGCAGGAGGTGCTGCGGGCGCACATCGGCCGCGGGCACCGCTACGCGCCCGCGCTGCGCGAGCAGTACCCGGACTACTTCACGGACTGAAGCGCGGCCCGTGGGGCGGCTGGTGCGGACTCGACGGCCTGTGCCGGGCCGGGCTGCGCAACGCCCTCATAGCTGAGACAACGTTGGCCCGAGTTGGTCACGCACGGCCGCCGGGTGGCCGGATTCCCGTGGGCTGTCGCGGCCGAATGCGGCGTCAACAGGCGAGATGTGCAGGCGTGATGGGGTCGTGCACGCCGTGATGCGGCCTTCGTCCCCGGGGCCGCCGAAGTAATTCCCGGCTACTCGCGCGAAACCTATAGGCAACGTTGTCTCAGCGGGCTATGGTTCAGCACGACCGCGGAAGAGCGGCCGCCTCGTGGTTCCCGTACCCGGCCTTTTGCCCCTGACGTGCGGTCATGTGCCCCTCGTCGGCGTTGGACCTGGTCACTTCGTACCGCCTCGCACGCTCACCGAGCGGCTCGGCGCGGGACAAGGTTATCCCGCCTGTTCGCCGCATGCTTCCCGCAGCACCCGCATACCGCAGCACCCGCACACCGCGACCTGCCACCCGATCTGAAGAGGAGCAGTGATGGCCGAGACGGCCGTACCCGGCTTCGCCGAACCCGCCCGCCTGTGGGCCGATGCCCGCCACGCGGCGGCGGTGCTGGGCGCGCAGGCCGGCCTGCTGACCGAGGGCGCGCGCCTGGCCGTCGAGCCCGGCCCGGCCGGTGCGCGGCAGCTGCGGCTGTTCGCTGCCGCGGACACCACGGCCGTACTCCGGCTGGACGTCCCGCTCGGCGACGCCGCCGGCTACTGGCACCCGTCGGCCGGCTGGGACCGCCATCTGACCGCGGACTGGGCGAGCCGCTGGCGCACCGTCGGGCCCGCCGAGTCCGCGCCGCTGGGGTGCCTGTACGACACGGCCGGGCGCGCGCTGCTGGCCTTCGGCGCCGACCGGCCCGCCGCCACCACGCGGGTCCGGTTCGGCCTCGCCGAGGACACCGCCCGGTTCGGGGTCTGGCTGGCGGTGGAGCTGCGGGCCGGTGAGAGCTGCCGGGTGGTGCTCCAGCCGGCCGGGTCGCCGGTCGCCGCCGCGGTCCGCGCGCTGGGCGCGGCCCTCGCGGTGCCGGACGCCCTGCCCGTACCGCCCGCGGGCCGGGAGGCGGCGTACTCCACCTGGTACGCGATGCACCGGGACGTGGGCGCCGCGGACGTGGAGGCCGAGGCGAAGCTCGCCGCCGCGGCCGGCTGCGGGGTGCTGCTGCTGGACGACGGATGGCAGCTGCACGCGAAGGGCACCGGCTACTCCGGCAGCGGCGACTGGACGCCGGACCCGGCGAAGTTCCCGGACTTCGCGGCCCATGTGCGGAGCGTGCAGGGCCTGGGGCTGCGGTACATGGCGTGGATCGCGCCGCTCATCGTCGGCGAACGCACCGCCGCCCACCGGAAGTTCGCGCACCTGGCGCCGCACGCCATCCCGCGGCTGGGCTGCCGGGTGCTGGACCCGCGGCTCGCGGCGGCCCGCGAGGTCGCCGCGGACGCCTGCGTCGAGCTGGTCCGCCGCCACCACCTGGACGGGCTGAAGATCGACTTCCTCGACCTCGCGGCGGCCTACGCGGACCTGGACCCGGTCGGCGGGACCGGCGCCGCCGGGCGCGATGACGGCACCGGTGCCGGAGGTGGTGCCTCCGCCGAGTGCGGCACCGGTGCCGCCACCGCGCCCGGGAGCACCCCGTCCGGCGGCGGCGATGCCGGCGGTACCGGCGGTGCCGGTGACGTCGCCGATGTCGGCGAGGGGCTGCGGCTGCTGCTGGCCGACGTCCGCGACCGGCTGCGCGCGCTGCGCGGCGACGACCTGCTGGTGGAGCTGCGCCAGCCGTACACCGGGCCCGGCATGCTCGCCTTCGGCAACCTGCTGCGGGCCGCCGACTGCCCGGGCGACGCCACCGCCAACCGGGTCCGCACCCTCGACCTGGGCCTGCTCGCCACCTCGGGCGCCGTCCACTCGGACATGCTGATGTGGGACCGCTCCGCCACCCCGCAGACCGCCGCACGCCAGCTGCACTCCGCGCTGTTCGCCATCCCGCAGCTGTCCGTCGCGCTGGCCGGCCTGCCCGCCGACCAGCACGCGGCGACCGTGTTCTGGCTCGACTTCTGGCGCACCCACCGCGATGTCCTCACCGGCGGCCTGATCGACGCCGGGCGTCCGGACCAGCTCCACCCGACCGTCACCGCGCAGCTGGGTCAGCAGGCCGTGGCGGCCTTCTTCGCCGAACACACCCACGCCCGCCTGCCGCTGGCCGGACGCACCGAGACCGCCCTGGTCAACTCCACCGCCGCCGACCGCGTGGTGCTGGACGTCGAAGGAGCGGCCACCGCCGTACGGCTCGACACCTTCGACGCCTGCGGCCGCCCGGCGGGCTCGCACCTGCGCACCCTGGGCCCGGGGCCCGCCGCCATCGCCGTTCCGCCCGCCGGCCTGTGCGTCGTCAGGCCGGCGTGACCCGACACCCGCTCCCGTTCCGAAGAGCCGAAGAGCCGAAGAGCCGAAGACTGGAGAGAACCCACGTGACCGACAACCACGACAGATCCGACCGCACCGAGCCGGCCGCGCACGCCCCCGGGCAGGTCAGCCGCCGCACGGTCGTCGGCTTCGGCGCCGCGGCCGCGGTGGGCGCCGCGACCGCCGGGGCCCTGGACCTCGCCGCCGCCCCGGCCGCGAGCGCCGCCACCCCCGAGGGCACCGCGGCGCAGGCCGCCGCGGCCCCCGCGGTGGCCCTGGCCTTCTCCGACCCGACCGGGCTCTACCCGCTTTCCGGCGGCGCCGCAGAGGCGGCGCCCGCCCTGCTCGTCGTGTTCAACCCGGCGACCGCGCTGAGCGGTTCGATCGCCTGGTCGGTGGCCCCGCGCGGCGGCGACCCGGTGGCCTCCGGCACCGCCGGCTTCACCGCCGCCGCCGGCACGCAGAGCACCACCACCATCCCGCTGGGCTCCTTCGGCCCGGACTACTACGCGGTCACCGCCACCGTCACCGCCGCCTCCGGCACCCAACTCCTCGGCCAGACCGTCGGGTTCGGCGTCATCCGTCCCCCCGTCGAGGGCCGCCGCCCCGGCTCGGCGTTCGGCCTGGGCATCCGGGCGGAGTCCGACACCGCCCTGACCCGGCAGATCGCCCAGCGCATCGGGGTGAAGTGGACCCGCGGCGTCATCGCCGTCCAGCCCGACACCGTCTGCCCGGCGCCGGGCGTGTTCTGGCAGCAGGCCCAGATCGACGCCGCCCGCGCGGAGATCGCCGACTGGCACGACCACGGCATCGAGCCGCTCGGCTTCATCAACTACAACATGTCCTGGAACGTGCAGCCCGACGCCAACGGCAAGCCGCTGCTGGTCTACCAGAACCGCCCCAAGGACCTGGCCGCGCACGCCGAGATGGTCTACCACGCCATCGCCCCGCTCCAGGACCTGGTCCCCAACTGGGAGATCTGGAACGAGCCGTGGGTGCACGGCTGGGCGTGGAAGACCGGCGACGCCCAGGACTACCGCGACATGTGCAAGCTGATCTGGGACCGCGTCAAGCCGGACTTCCCGGACGTCAACCTCATCGGCGGCGGCTCGGTCACCTACAACCGCGACATCGTCTACGCGCAGGGCTCGAAGGACACCGGCTACATCGACGGCTCGGTCAACCACGCCTACGGCTACCCCGACCCGACGCAGTACGCGATGACCAAGACCCAGATCCGGATGGACCGCAAGGGGTCGCGCACCAAGGGCCGCGCCGGGCAGTGGCAGACCGAGCTGGGCACCGCCGAGAGCACCAGCTTCACCGACGTCCCCGCCGCCCAGGCCCCCTACGGCGTGGCCCGCACCGTGGCGCCGACCTACCTGCTGCACATGCTGGCCGGCGCCGAGGAGGACTCGCCGATCCGGATCTTCTGGTTCTCGCTGTCCTACGACAAGACCTACTCCGGCGTCGAGTTCAACATCTACGACTACGCCACCAAGACCCCGCGGCCCGCGGTCGTGGCCTACTCCGCGATGACCTCCCTGCTGGAGGACGCGAAGCTGGAGAGCGAGCTGTACCCGGACGCGAAGTCCACCTGGGGCTTCCTGTTCCGCGGCGCCGACGGCAAGGGCCGCGCGGCGCTCTACGCCGACCAGCTCTACGACGGCACCGAGGAGCACCAGAGCGCCGGCCACACCGGCACGCTCACCCTGGACGGCGCGCGCGGCGTCCGCGTGTACGACTACCTCGGCCGGCAGCTCGCCGACGGCAGCTCCGCCGAGGTCACCCTGCCGCTCCGCCCCTGGGAGGTGCTGTACTTCGACAGCGACCTGACCCCCGCCGCGCTGAAGACCCTGCTGACCCGCGGCGCGTGCTTCGCCTACGACACGCCGCTGAGGATCAGCCCGCTGTCCTTCGTCAAGCCGCTCGACGCGACCAGCGCCATCGAGGTGCGGGTGGAGAACACCACCCCGCACCCCCTCGACGCGCAACTGCGCGTCACCCCGCCGTCCGGCTGGCAGCTGTCTCCCGCGGTGTCGCCGTCGGTCCGGCTCGCCCCCGGACAGGCCCGCACCCTGTCCTTCCCGGTCAAGGCGTTCGCCGTCAGCGACAGCAACCGCTACCCCGTCGGCTACGAGGCCACGGTGGCCGGCCGCCCGGAGGCGCACCAGACCGGCACCCAGGACGTCCAGGTCGCCTACCTGCCCTTCCGCTCCATCACCGTCGGCGGCAGCGCCAGCCAGTGGAACGGCGTCATCCCGGTGACCCTGACCAGCACCACCGCGGCCGGCGACACCAAGTCGTACGCCTTCCAGGCCGCCTGGGACCAGTCGTTCCTGTACGTCAGGGCCATCGTGGAGGACGACGTCCAGCTCTCCCACGTGCCGTTCGGCGACAACGCGTACCTCTTCCCGTTCCAGGCCGACAGCATCCAGCTCGCCTTCGACGCCGTCGCCGACAAGACCGAGGACCTGCTCGCCGGCGACCCGCACTACGAGAAGTGCCTGCGCTCGATCTCCCACCTGTACGTCGCGACGCTGGCCACCGGCAACGTCTCCGAGCTGCACCGCCAGCTCGCCCCCGGCACCAACTACCAGACGTACTACCCGACCAACGCCGACCTGCCGACCCCGCTCGGCCCGCTCGACGCGGCACCCGGCAGCGGCACCGAGGGCCGCGTCCTGGTCTCCCGCGACGACACCGGCCAGCAGACCCGGTACGAGATCGCCCTCGCCTGGAGCCAGCTGCCCGAACTCCAGGCCGCGGTGCAGGCCGCGAGTCCCGGCACCGTCACCCCGGCGACCTTCGCCGTCCAGGTGACCGACGCCGGCACCGGCGGCCACGGCGCCACCTACTCGACCACTGCCACCGAGCCGCCCACCTCCGGCTGCTACAACTTCGCGCCGTTCTGGGGCACCGGCGCCCAGTTCACCGGCGGCCGCGTCGACACCCGCTGGGGCATCGGCCACTAGATCCCCGGCAGATCCCCCGCCGGCCCGCCCGCCTCCCCGCCGCACCGAACCTGGAGTCCCTCCCGTGAGCGACCAAGCCGCCACCCCCGAGACGCCCGCCCCGGCCCCCGAGCCGGTCGAGCCGCCGTGGGCGCAGCCGTCCGGCGTCCGCATCACCGGCGTCCGGACGATCCTGACCGCGCCGGCCGGCACCACGCTCGTCGTGGTCCGGGTCGACACCAGCGAACCCGGCCTGTACGGGCTCGGCTGCGCCACCTTCACGCAGCGCGCCGCGGCGGTCGCCACCGCGGTCGATGAGTACCTGGCCCCGCAGCTGATCGGCCGCGACCCGGCCGACATCACCGACATCGCCGCGACCCTGCACGTCAGCGGGTACTGGCGGTCGGGCCCGGTGCTCAACAACGCGCTGTCCGGGGTGGACATGGCGCTGTGGGACATCAAGGGCAAGCAGGCCGGGATGCCGGTGTGGCAGCTGATCGGCGGGCGCTGCCGCACCGCGGTGCCGGTGTACGCGCACGCCGCCGGGCGGGACGCGGAGGAGGTCACCGACGAGGTGCTGGCGCTGATGGCCGACGGCTACCGGCACGTGCGCTGCCAGGTCGCCGTGCCGGGCGCCGGCACCTACGGGGCGCCGGCCGCCGCTGCCGCGGCCGGCGCCCACCGCCCGCTCACCCCGGACGCCTGGGACCCGGCCGCCTACCGGCGCACCGTCCTGGGGCTCTTCGACCACCTGCGCGAGCACGCCGGCCCCGAGGTCGAGCTGATCCACGACGTGCACGAGCGGGTGCACCCCACCGACGCGGTGCGGATCGCCGCGGAGCTGGAACCGTACGACCTGTTCTACCTGGAGGACCCGGTCGCGCCGGAGGACCTCGAGTGGCTGCGGGTGCTGCGCGCCCGCAGCGCCACCCCGATCGCGATCGGCGAGCTGTTCACCAACCCCGCGGAGTACCGCCCGGTCGTCCAGGAGCGGCTGTGCGACTTCATCCGCGTGCACGTCTCCGCGATCGGCGGCATCACCCCGGCGTGGCGGCTGGCGAACACCTGCGAGCTGTTCGGGGTGCGCACCGCCTGGCACGGGCCCGGCGACGTCTCGCCGATCGGGCACGCCGCCAACCTCGCGCTGGACCTGGCCGCACCCAACTTCGGCATCCAGGAGCAGCACCTGTTCGGGCCCGAGGCCCGCGAGGTGTTCCCCGGCTGCCCCGAGATCCGCGACGGCCACCTGTGGCCCGGCGACCGGCCGGGCCTGGGCGTCGACCTCGACGAGAAGCTCGCCGCCGCCTACCCGCCGCGCCTACCCGCCGCACCCGGCCGGGCGTGGAAGCCGCCGCGGCGCGCCGACGGCGCCCTCCAGCGCCCCTGACCGGCCCCGCACCGCAACCGGCCCCGCACCGCAACCGGCCCGACCGCCCGCACCACCCCTACCGTCCGACCCGCTGTCCGTTCCAAGGAGCGACCCTCATGAGACCCCGTATCACCGTGACCCTGACGGCTGCCACCGTATGCCTGGCCGGTGTGCTGACCGGCTGCTCCAGCTCCTCCGGCAGCGGCGGCGCGACGACCACGCTGAACGTCGCCGAGTGGACCAACCCCGGCGCCATCCAGTTCACCCAGTGGCTCGACGCGAAGTTCGAGAAGGCCCACCCGGGCGTGAAGGTCAAGCTCCAGCAGGCGCCGACCTCCAACGGCGCCTGGGGGACGCTCTGGAACAGCCTGCTCCAGTCCAAGTCCGTGGACGTGCTGGCGCTCCAGGCGCCCACGCAGGCCGGCTTCGCCCCGAGCTACACCAGCCTGAAGGCCCAGGGCGCGGCCGCGCTCATCCAGGCCGGGCAGCTGGTGGACCTGAAGAACCAGCCGTTCATGAAGCACTACGACCAGGCCGCCCAGGCCGCGGCGGCCGGCCGCAACGGCGGCATCTACGGCGTGATGGCCGCGGAGTACTCCGCCGCCGGCGCCATGTGGTACAAGAAGGACCTGCTCGCCAAGTACCACATGAGCGTGCCCACCACCTTCCAGGAGTTCCTGGACGACTGCGCCACGCTGAAGAAGGCCGGCGTCACCCCGATCTTCGTGTCCGGCAAGGACGGCATGCAGGGCGGCGTGTGGCAGGGCGTGGAGAACCAGGTCCTCATGCAGGGCAAGAAGCCCGCCGAGTCGGTGCGGGTCGGCAGCGACCGGGCCGACGCCTTCTGGAAGGGCACCCAGTCCTGGAACGACCCGGTCTACCACCAGACCTCCGACCGCTACGAGCAGGTCATGAAGTACATCGAGCCCAACGCGGCCGGGGTCGCCCAGCTGACCGCGCCCGGCGTGTGGGCGGCGAAGACCGACGACTACCCGTTCCTGCTCGACGGCTCGTGGGACGGCGCGGTCATCCAGCAGGCCAACCCCAAACTCGACACCGGCTTCTTCACGATGCCCGGCACCGATGACGCGTCGGCCAACCGCCTCACCCTCAAGCCCGACCTGACCTGGGTGGTGCCCACCAGCGCCAAGCACCGGACGCTGGCCATGCAGTGGCTGTCGATGTTCTCCGAGCCGGAGAACTACCAGCAGTGGCTGAAGCAGACCGGTTCGGTCTCCACCCAGCCCGCGCTCACCAACAGCCTGCCGTGGATGGACTGGCAGAACTCCCACATGGCCGACGCCTTCGCGCAGTTGAGCACCCCGTGGGTGCCGGCCGGCGCCGCCCTGGACGCGGCGGGCCCGGACTTCTACAAGATGACGCCCATCGGCAAGGACAGCGTCGACACCATCCTCAACCGCTCCGCGTCCGTGTACCGCAAGTCGGTCAAGGGCTGACCGCCGCCTAGGCACCCAAGACCAGGAAGCAAAGAGAGACCAGGCAGCAAAGAAAGAGAGGAGGCGCGGCGTGGCACGCTGTCCCTTCGGAACGCAACGCACGCGGCGGTTCATCCCCTGGGCCAGCATCGCGATACCGGGAGCCGGCTGGCTGCTGTTCGGGCTGTACCCGTCCCTGGCCACCATCGGCTACTCGTTCACCCGCTACTCCGGACTCCCGGGCACGCCGTTCAACTTCTGCGGCATGTGCAACTACCACGCCGCCTTCACCTCGCTGTCCGGCCAGGTCCTCGGGGCGGTGAAGGTCACGCTGATCTACGTGGTCGGCGTGACCGTCCTGCAGAACGCCATCGGCCTGGGCCTGGCGCTGCTGCTCAACCGCGGCGGCCGCTCGTACACCTTCTACCGCGCGCTGATCTTCATGCCGCAGATCTTCTCCGTCACCGTGGTCGGCGCGATCTTCGCGCTCATGCTCGACCCGTACTCCGGCCCGACGGAGAAGCTGGTGCACGGCCTGTTCGGCACCGACTCGGCGTTCCTGGGCTCCAGTTCGCTGGCCCTGCCGCTGGTGATGATGGTGAACGTCTGGATGTTCTCCGGATACTCGATGCTCATCTACATCGCCGGGCTGCGGAACATCCCCGCGTCGGTGTACGAGGCCGCCGCGATGGACGGCGCCGGGCGGCTGCGCACCTTCCGGCACGTCACCTGGCCGCTGCTGGCCCCGGCCACCACGGTCAACGTCTTCCTCACCGCCATGGGCACGCTCGGCGAGTACGCCCTGATCATGGTGCTGACCGGCGGCAACTTCGGCACCAAGACCCTGGGCCTGTACATGTTCCAGTCCGCGTTCGGCGCGGACAGCCAGCTCGGCTACGGCTCGATGCTGGCCATGCTCCAGTTCCTGCTGACCGTCGTCATCGGCGGCGGCCTGCTCTACACCCTGCGCAAGCGGGAGGTGGCCCTGTGACCGCCCCGGGCGCGCTGCGGCGCCTGCTGACCACCCGCCGGACGAAGGCGGCGGGCGTCAACCTGCTGTGCTTCGCCATCGCCGCCGGCCTGTTCGCCCTGCCGCTGGTATACGTCCTGCTCCAGGCGTTCAAGACGTACACCGGCTTCCTCCAGAACCCGACCGGGGCGCCGCACCCGTGGTCCACCGAGAGCTTCTCGTCGGCCTGGCACCAGGGGCACTTCGGCCGGGAGATGGTCAACAGCCTCGTCTACGCGGTGGTCCCGGACGTGGTCACCCTCGTCCTCGGGGTGTTCCTCGCCTTCCCCATCTCCCGCGGCTACTTCAAGTACTCGGGCGGCCTGTACACGTTCTTCGTCTTCTCCGGCTTCCTGCCCGGCGGCCTGATCCCGCTGTTCATCGAGGCCCGCACGCTCCACCTGTACAACAGCATGATCGGGTACCTGATCCTCACCAGCCTGTCGGGCGCGGGGTTCTTCTTCTTCGTCGGCTACATCCGCGGCATCCCGCGGGAGATCGACGAGGCGGCGGCGCTGGACGGCTGCGGCTACGTCCGGTTCATCTTCACCATCATCATCCCGCAGATGAAACCGGCGCTGGCGACGTTCGGCATCTTCGGCTTCGTCACCGCCTGGAACAACCTCATCCTGCCGCTGGTGATGCTCTCGGACTCGGCCCTGTGGCCGGTCACCCGCGGGCTGTACTCCTTCTTCGGCGAGTACGCGCAGAACTGGCCGCTGATCGCGGCCGGCACCTTCATCGTGGCGGCGCCGATCATGCTGCTGTTCGTCCTGCTCCAGCGCTACCTCGTCGAGGGCGTCGCGGGCGGCGCCACGCTCGGCACCCAGAACGTCGCGCCCGGCGCCGGCGGCGCCGAGCTCGGAGGGGGGTCGTGACCGGCACCGCCGGCACCACCGGTACTCCCACCACCGACTGGCCCGAGGGCGCCGCCGAGATCGCCTTCCGGCTGCACGACCGGCTCGACCGGCCCGAGTTCGCCTGGCCCCGCACCCTGCTCCACTACCGGGTGCGGTGGCCCGCGCCCGCCGTGCGGGCCGCGGACCTGCGGCTGCTCGACGACGGCGGGGCGGCCGTGCCCTTCCAGCTCACCGACACCGCCCACGCCGACGGGCCCGGCGACAGGGGTGCGCTGGCCGCCGCGACGGTGTGCTTCTTCGCCGACCTCCCCTCCGGCGGGCGCCGCACCTTCACGCTGCGGGCCGACGCCTCGCTGCCGCCGGCCCGCCCCGAACGGACGGTGCGTGTCCGCGCGGACAGCGACGGCACCGTGGTGGACGGCGGGGCGCTGCGGGTCCGCCTGCCCGCCCCGGGCCGCTTCGGCGCCGCAGACGAGGTGCCCGGCCCCGTCCTGCGGCTCGACCGCGGAGGCGGGTGGGTCGGCGGGTCGGTGCTGCGCCGCCCCGCCGGGCCCGCCGAGCACTTGGAGGTGCGGCTGCTGCGGGCCGGGCCGCTCTTCGCCGACCACGCACTGGCGTACCGCTTCCGCGACGGCGCCCGCTACACCGCGGTCGTCCGGGTCCTGCTCGACTGCGACTTCCTCGAACTCGCCGAGGACATGGCCGGACTCGACACCGACGGCGCCTGCTGGCAACTGGACTGGGAGGGGTGCGCGCCCACCCACCGCTTCTCCTCCGCCTGGCCCCACGCGCAGGACGCCGCTGCCCACGCCGCGCCGGGCACACCCGGGCGGTACCACTGGCTGGGCATCGACGAGCCGGTGGTGGTCGGCGACAGCGGGGAGGACCCGCCCTTCTCCGGGCCGGGCGGCCGGGAGCGCCCGGAGGCCGCGATGGCCTTCACCGTCGGCCCGTACGCGCCCAGTTACGCCTGGGGCATCCGCCCGCACGCGACGTTCTGGGACGCGGCAGGCGGTGACGGGAGCGGCGGTGACGCGATGGGCGTGTTCATCCGCGACCACGCCCGCTGGGACGACCGCGGCTACGCCCACTGGGCCTCCGCCGGCACCCTTCAGATCCGCTTCCGCCACGACGGGGTCCTGCACTGGACCTGGCCGCTGCGCACCGGCACCCGGCACACCGGCATCGCCTTCTACGACCACCGCCGCGACCTGGACGCGCTGCGCCGCCAGGAGCAGGCCGGCCGCCGCCCCGCCCACCAGACCACCCACGTCCGCGACCTGCACCACTGGCAGGGCACGCTCAGCCTGGACCGGGTCAAGGACTGGACCCTCACCTACACCGGCCGGCGCCCCCGGCCGCTGTGCACTACCGGCGAGTTCGCCACCCCGCGGGAGTTCACCGACGCGCTCTTCACGGGCCCCGACGGCCCCCGCCTGCTCGCCAACGGCGTCAACGAGGTCGCCGGCTACCTCAACATCGGCCAGCGCCCGCTCTACGACCGGCTGCTGGACGGCTACGACCGGTTCGCCGACCGCCTCGACCCCGCACAGCGCACCCGGGTCGACGCCCTGCTCCTGCTCACCGCGTACGTCTCCGCGGGCGAGGAGATCGGCCCCACCCTGCGCATGCTCGGCGGGCACCCCAACTTCCTCGCCGACGGCAAGGCCGCGCTGGCCTGCCTGGCCTGGCTGTTCCCCGAGCACGAGGCGGCCGGGCGGTGGCTGGACGCCTTCGAGAAGTTCGCCGAACTGTCCGGCACCTTCCACACCCGCCCCGCGCTGCCCTCCCGCGGCGCCCGCCCCGGCCGCTGGACCGAGAGCCCCGCCACCTACGTCTGGGCGTTCCTGCGCCCGCTCACCCAGGGCAACGCCCTCGCCCAGCACGCCGACGGCCGCAACCGCATCGCCACCGAGCACCTCGCCGCCCTCGGCGACTGGCTGGTCGACGCGCTGACCGCACCCGTCGACGTCTCCGGCACCGGCGACCTGCGCCGCCTGCACCCCGCCCAGGGCGCGCACGCGTTCTGGCCGCGCCGCCCGCCGATCGAGATGCGGCTGCTCGCCGAGGCGCTGCGCCGCTACCGCCCCCTGACCGCCGAACACCTGCTGTGGGGCAGCGACCCCGGCGCCCGGCGGCTGGACAGCAGGCCCGGCGACCCCGACACCTGGCGGGTGCTGCTGCGCTCCGGCGGCGACCCCCGGGCCGGCCGCGCCGCCGACACCGGCACCAACCCCCGGCTGCGCAGCACCAAGTACACCGGCTACGGCGTCACCCTGCGCGCCGCCGTCGACCGGTCGGACGAGGTCGCGGTCTTCCTCCAGCAGGTCGACCGCGGCCCCAACTACCGCTGGGGCATCGCCGACGACAACGGCTGCGGCCAGCTCTACTACTACGCCGCCGGCCGCTCCTACAGCGGCCACGGCCCCGAGGACGCCGGGGACCGCCGCGTCCCCGACGCGACCTTCACCACCTCCTGCGCGCTGTGGCAGGACGGCCGCTTCCGCGGCATCGGCCCGCACACCCTGGACCGCCCGCTGTACGACCTGGACCCGGCGCAGTTCGCCGAGATCACCCCCGACCCGGACAGCCCCGTCGCCGACCTCTACCTCAGCCGCAGCGTGCTGCTCGTCGGCAGCGACTACCTCGTCACCTACGACGCGTTCGCCGCCGGCCAGCGCATGGTGTGGACCTGGTCGGTGCTGACCGAGGCCACCGGGCACGACGCCAACAGCTACCGCCACCTGCCCGAGCAGCTGCCCTTCCTGCACGTGGTGCGCGGGGTGCGGGAGGACGGGCGGGCCGCCGACGGCACCGCCGGCGGGGCCTTCGCCACCGACGTGACCCGCGGCGTACGGCTGGAGGGCCGCGCCGACGGCGGCAGCGGCAACACCCTCGCCGTGGTCAGCCACCGCTTCGACCTCACCGTCGCCGCCGCGCGGACCACCCCGTGGGGCACCACCGTCCGCACCCCGCACAGCGTCGACCACGTCTTCCGGTACGAGGCCGCCACCCACTACGAGCCCGGCCAGGCGCGGTTCGCGCGGGACGGGCTGCGCTTCGAGGGCACCGCGGGCGTCATCCGGCTGTTCGACGACGGCCGGCGCGAACTGGCCCTCTTCCACGGCACCGCCGTGGGCACCGCCGACGTCCTGCTCACCACCGCCGACCGCGACCTGGGCATCAGCCTCGCCTACCGCGACCCGGCGGAACTGACCGGCAGCTACGTCGCCCCCGCGGACACCGCGATCACCCTCGACCTGCCCGGCGGGCTCGCGGCGGGTGCCGCCCTGTACGTCGACGGCGCCCCGGTGCGGCCACTGGAGCGGCACCCCGGCGCGCTGCGCGTGGCGCTGCCCGCCGGCCGCCACCGCTGGGAGCTGACGGCCCGCCACCCGGAGCCGCTGCCCCCGCGGGTGGTGCGCACCGAGACCCTGCCGGGCGGCGCGCTGGTGCACTTCACACCGGTCGCCGCCGCCGACGGCTACCTGCTGGAGCTGAGCACCGACGGCGGCATCACCTGGACGCGGGCCGCCCGCACGGCGACCGGGCCCTTCCGGCTCACCGGCCTGGACGACGGCCGCACCTACCACGTGCGCGTCGCCGCCTACAACGCCGACCGGCGCGGCCGGCCCGGCACCGACTACCCGGTGCACGCCACCTCCGCCGCGCCCGAACCCCCGGACGGGCTGCGGCTGCGGCTCGGCCCCGGCACGGTCACCGCCACCTGGGGCGAGGTCCTGGGCGCCGCCCGCTACCGGCTCTACCGGCGGGCGCGCGGCGCGGACGACTACCGCGAGGTGTACGCCGGGCCCGGCTTCACCTGCACCGACCGCGTACCGCGGCCGCCCTCCGGTGCCGGCGACCGGGCCGGTTCGGCGCCCGTCGTGCAGTACGCGGTCGCCGCGGAGAACGGCAACGGCCGCGGACCGCTGTCGGCCGCCGTGGACACCGACCCGGCGAGCCCGCGGCACTGGTACCCGCCGGGGGGCCTGGCCTTCCGCCGCGACCACACCTACCACCGGCCGCCGTTCGCACCCCCCGGCACGGCCCCCCTGCCGTACGACGAGCAGCTGCCGCCGGCCGCGGTGCCGCAGACTGCGGGCATGGACACGGGCATGGACACGGGCACGGACACGGACACGGACACGCGGATGGACACGGGCACGGCCACGGACGCGGGGGAGCAGGCATGGTGACGCAGCGGCAGCGGGTCCTGGTGACCGGCGCCGCCGGGCGGATCGGCCGGGCGCTGCGGACGCGGCTGGCCCGGCCCGGCAGGACCCTGCGGCTGCTGGACGTCGCCGAGACCGCGCCCGCCGGGCCGGGCGAGGACGTCGAGGTGGTCCGGGCGTCCTTCACCGACCCGGACGCTATCCGGGCGGCCTGCCGCGGCGCCGACGCGGTGCTGCACCTGGGCGGCGAGGCGGGCGAGGCGCCCTGGGAGCGGGTGCGCGAGGCCAACATCGACGGCACCGCGCACCTGCTGGAAGCCGCGCGGGCGCAGGGAGTTCCGCGGGTCGTGCTGGCCTCCAGCCTCCATGCCGCCGGGTTCCGCAGCCGCGACGAGGCGGCAGCGGCCCCGGGCGGGCTACTCGCCGCCGCAAGCGCGCCGCGCCCCGACACGTACTACGGCGCCTCGAAGGCCGCGCTGGAGGCGCTCGGCGCGCTGTACCACCACCGGTTCGGCATGGACGTCAGCTGCCTGCGGATCGGGGCGTTCCGGCCGGCGCCGCTGGCCCCGGAGGACCTGGCCGGCTGGCTGTCCCCGGACGACGCGGCCCGGCTGGTGGAGGCGTGCCTGCGGGCCCGGCCGGCGGGCTTCCGGGTGCTGTGGGGGATCTCCCGCAACACCCGGCGGTGGTGGTCGCTCGCCGAGGGGGAGGCCATCGGCTACCACCCGCGCGACGACGCCGAGGACCACCTGCCCGCGCTGCTGGCCTCGGGCGCCTTCACCCCGGACGACCTCGATCCGGCGGCGCCGCGCAACTCCCGGGTCGGGGGCGCCTTCTGCACCCGGCCGCTCGGCGGCGCCGGCCGCGGCTGACCGGGCCCCCGCCGCACACGCACCCCCGCGCATCAGGCACACGCACACCGCACGCACACCCGCATCACGCATCTGCGCACGCTCGCTCCGACCTACGGGCAGCGGCAATCCATCGGGGCGAGAAGCCCGCACAGCGGCTGGGAGAGGTAACACATGGCTGAGGAACACGCCGGGCGCGTCGCGCTGGTGACCGGCGCTTCGAGCGGCATCGGCCGCGCCACCGCAGAACTGCTGGCCGCCCGCGGCGCCGCGGTGGCCGTCAGCGCGCTGGACGCCGCCGGCACCCGCGAGACGGTGGCGGCGATCACCGCCGCGGGCGGCCGCGCCCTGCCGGTCGTCGCCGACGTCGCCGACGGCGCGGCCGTCGCCGAGGCGGTGCGCCGCACCGTCGAGACCTACGGCGGGCTGGACGTCCTGGTGACCTCCGCGGGCGTCCAGCGCTACGGCACGGTCGCCGACACCGACGACAAGACGTGGGACGAGGTGTTCACGGTCAACGTCAAGGGCGTCTTCCTGGCCGCCCGGGCCGCCCTGCCGCACCTGCGGCGCAGCACCTCCGGCGGCGCCGTCGTCGTGGTCTCCTCGGTGCAGGCGCGCGCCACGCAGGCCAACGTCGCCGCGTACGCCGCCGCCAAGGGCGCGCTGAACGCGCTGGTGCGCTCGATGGCCGTCGACGAGGGGCCCTTCGGGGTGCGCGTCAACGCGGTGTGCCCCGGCTCCGTCGACACCCCGATGCTGCGCCGCTCCGCGGAGCTGTTCAGCGACGGCTCCGACGCCTCGGTGCGGCGCCTGCTGGCGGAGTGGGGGCGATCGCATCCGCTGGGCCGGGTCGCCGAGCCGCGGGAGGTCGCCGAGACCATCGCGTTCCTGGCCGGGACCCGCGCGGGCTTCGTCACCGGCGCCGACGTCCCGGTCGACGGCGGGCTGCTGTCGGCGCTCCCGGTGGCACTGCCGCCGGCCGCCCCCGAAGCCCCCGCGGGCGCCTGAACCCCGCCCCCCGCCGCCACCCCGCACCCCGGACATGCCCCCTGGAGAGGACCCGGATGAACCCCCGTATCGAGGTCGCCGTCCCCGGCGCCGCCGCCGTCGGCGAGGGCCCGCACTGGGACGCGGCCACCGCGACCCTGTCCTGGGTGGACATCCCCGCGGGTGCCATCCACCGCGCCGCCGGGGCCGCCGGGGAGGTGCGCACGACGGTCCTGCCGACCTCGGTGGGCGCCGCCGTGCCGAAAGCCTCCGGCGGCATGGTCGCCGCCACGGGGGAGGGCTTCGCCGACGTGGGGCCGGACGGCCGGTACGCGCCGCGGCCGCGCGTCCTGCCGCCGGGGCAGCGCATGAACGACGCCAAGTGCGACCCCGCCGGTCGGTTCTGGGCGGGGAGTACCGACCTGGACTTCGCCCCCGGGCAGGGCGCGCTCCACGTCCTGACCCCGGACGGGGACCGCCACGTGGTGCTCACCGGGCTGACCCTGCCCAACGGCATGGCCTGGTCCCCGGACGGGCGCACGATGTACCTCGTCGACACCATGGCCGGCGAGCTCAACGCCTTCGACACCGACCCGGACCGGCCCCGCCTCGCCCGCCGCCGCCTGCTGGCGGCGTTCACCGGCCGGGGCATCCCCGACGGCATGGCCCTGGACGCGGCCGGCTGCCTGTGGATCGCGATGTGGGGCGGCTTCCGCCTGCTGCGCGTGTCGCCCGACGGCGACGTCCTCGCCGAGGTCCCGCTGCCCGTCGAGCAGCCCGCCTCCTGCGCCTTCGGCGGCCCCGGCCTGGACGTCCTCTACGTCACCACCGCCCGCGAGGGCCTCGACCTGCCCCCCGGCGACATCGCCGGCTCCGTCCTGGCCGTGCGCGGCCTGGGCGTCACCGGCCTGCCCGCCGCGCGGTTCGCCGGCTGACGGGCGGACCACCGAGCCGGCAGACGGACCGGCAGATCACGCGGGCGGGTGGCGGGCGGGGGAGAGGCGGTCCTGGCGGGTCTCGCCGACGGAGAGGCGGTCGAGCACCTCGGCCAGCTCCTCGCAGGCGTGCTCCACCGACTGCCGGGTGCGGTACTGCTCGGTGATCACCGCGGACAGCAGCAGCGCGGTCAGCGCGGTCGTCCCGTTGAACGCCTGGAGCTTGACCATCACCTCGACGTGCGACAGGTGCCTGAACGGCCCGGCGCCCTCGGTGGCGGCCACCGTCGTCATGACCGACGCGAACAGCGCGCACAGCAGGCTCCCGGCGAACCGGAAGCGCAGCGCCGCCCAGATCAGCATCGGGTAGACCACGAAGAGCACGCTCAGGTCCGACCGGGTCGCCACCAGCACCGCCGCGCAGCCGATCACCGCCAGCGCCAGCGCCTCCTTCCAGCGGCGCAGGTCCGGGCGGGCGCGCGCCCCGACGACGAGCAGCAGCGCCGGCGTCACGATCAGCACCCCCATCGCGTCGCCGACCCACCAGGCCAGCCACACCGCCCAGAAGCCGCCCGCCTCCAGCTTGCCGGTGAGCACCAGCAGGCCCGTCCCGGCGGTCGAGCTGATCAGCATGGCGCCCAGCGCGCCCAGGAACACCAGCGCCAGGCCGTCCCGCAGCCGACCGAGGTCGGTGCGGAAGCCGACCGCCCGCAGCAGCAGGCACGCGCAGACCGGGGCCGCGGTGTTGCCCGCCACCGTGCCGATCACGTCGGGCTGCGGCGGGTCGATCGAGCAGACCACCACCAGCGCGCCGATGGCGATGCCCGGCCACATCCGCAGCCCGTGGAGGAGGAGGGCGGCGACCGCGACACCGGTGGGCGGCCAGATGGGGGTCACCACGGCCCCGTCGACCTCCAGCCGCCGCAGCAGCCCGAGCCGGCCCGCCAGGAAGTAGCAGGCGACGACGGCCAGCGTCCGCACGGCGAACAGCCCGGCCCGCCGCAGCCGCGCGTCTGCCTCCACACCCTCCACCCCGCCATGAGACACCGGCCGCCCGCGGTCGGCCACGCGAGCGACCTCTCGACACCGCCGTCAGGCGGCCGCGGCGGGAGCGTCGTGGCCGACCACCAGCACCGCCGCGTCGTCCTCGTGGCCGACCGCCTCGGCCATGGCCACCACGCGCGAGGCCAGCGCGTCCACCGCGAGGCCGGTCAGCGCGGCCGTACGGGCCAGCTCCGCCACCCGCGCCAGGCCCTCGTCGAGGCTGAGCGACGGGCCCTCCACCACCCCGTCGGTGAGCAGCACGAAGACGCCGCCCTCCCGCAGCCGGTGCCGGGTCACCGGGAACGCGGCCCCCTCGACGATGCCCAGCGGCGGCCCGCCCTCGCCGGTGTCGATCCCCGAGCGGCCGTCCCCGGTCGCCCAGATGTGCGGCACATGGCCGGCCCGGGCGCTCTCCATGACGCCGGTGGCCGGGTCGAGCCGGATGAAGGTGCAGGTGGCGAAGAGGTCGCCGCCCAGCGCCTGGAGCAGGTCGTTGGTCCGCGCCAGCAGCTCACCGGGGTCCCCGCCAACCGAACCCAGGGCACGCAGGCCCACCCGGACCTGGCCCATGAAGGCGGCCGCCTCGATGTTGTGGCCCTGGACGTCGCCGATGGACAGCCCGATCCGGCCGTCGGCCATGGGGAAGGCGTCGTACCAGTCCCCGCCCACGTACAGGCCGTGGTTGGCGGGCGCGTACCGGACCGCGAGGCGCACGCCCGGGAAGGCGGGCAGGCGCCTCGGGAGCATGCCGCGCTGGAGGGCGACGGCCAGCTCGACCCGGGAGCGCTGCTGCTCGGCGAGTTCGTATGCGCGGGCGGTGAGCGAGCCGAGCCGCGCCAGCAGCTCGTCGCCGTCGTCCGCGGGGCCCCGGGGGGACACCGGTCACCGGCTTCTGACGCCGGTTCCCGCCGCCGGTGCGACCTGGGAGCTGCTCGTACCGGTCATACCGGCCTCCTGGTTCGGCTCGGGCGCAGGGCGCGGACCCGACGCCATGGCCCGCTCCACGGTAGCGGGCGCGGCCGCGGGCCGCCTCCGAGCAGCCCCCTCGCCGTTCGCCCGCGCAGGCCCCCGCCGGCCCGGGCCCGGCGCAGCGTGCCCCAGGCCACCGGATACGATCCCGGGATGTTGAAAGTGGGACTGATCGGTCTGGGGCGGATGGGCCGCCCGCTCTGCACGCGCCTGGCCCGCGCCGGCCACCCGGTGACCGCCTTCGACGCCCGGCCCGAGCGGAAGGCCGACGCCGAGCGGAGCGGAGCGCGCTGGCAGGACTCGGCGAAGGCGGCCGCCGCGGGCGCCGACGTCCTGGTCACGGTGCTGCCCGGCCCCGCCGACGTCGCCGCGGCGGTGGACGACGCGGTGCTGCGCGCCCTGGGCGCGGGCGGTATCTGGCTCGACATGTCCAGCAGCACCCCCGAGGCCGCCGCCGCGCTCCGCGACCTCGCCCGGCGGCACGGCGTCGACACCCTGGAGGCCCCGATCGGCGGCAGCCCGCGGGACGCCGCCGCCGGCCGGGCCCGGCTCTTCGTCGGCGCCGAGGAGGCGACCCTGACCCGGGTGCGCCCGCTGCTGGAGGCACTCACCGCACCCGGCCTGCTCACCCGTGTCGGCGGCCCCGGCACCGGCTACGTCGCCAAACTCCTCGTCAACTCCCTGTGGTTCGGGCAGGCGGTGGCCACCGCCGAGGCACTGCTGCTCGGCAGCCGGGCCGGCATCGACCCGGCCCTGATGCGGGAGGTGCTGCTGGCGGGCCCGGCGGCCGGCGCCTTCACCCGCGACCACCTGCCGGCGCTCTTCGCCGGCGACTACCTCCCCTCGTACGAACTCGACCGCATCCACGACCAGTTGGCGGCGGTCACCGCCCTCGCCGGGGAGCTGGGCACCCCGCACACCGTGGCGGAGGCGGTGCGCGCGGTGCACCAGCGGGCCCTGGCGCGCTACGGCCCGGTGAACGGCGAACTCCTCGGCGTGGCGCTCCTGGAGGAGCAGGCCGGCCTCACCCTGCGTCCGGGCCGCCCGGACCGTCCAGGCAGCACGGACGGCCCGAGCGGCCCGAGCGGCCCGGACGGCCGTCAGGAGCGGCGGTAGGAGGGGGACGCGACGGTCTCCACCGGTGTGCCGCCGCGCGCGGCGGCGAGCAGCGTCAGGGCGGGCAGCGCGGGACCGGCCGGGCCGGTGCCGTCGGTGAGGACGGCCAGGGCGAGGGTGTTGGCGCCGCGGGTGCGCAGGATGCCGTTGGGCAGGACGAAGGTGTGCTGCGGGCCGACGTCGTTGGCGTACTGGCCGATGTTCCAGCCGTTGAGGAAGATCTGCACGCGGTAGGCGCGGGCCGGGTCGTCGGTGAAGGCCAGGCCGATCGAGGCGTCGGTGGCGCCGTCGACGGCGAGGGTGAAGGCGGTGCGGTACCAGGCGACGCCCTGCCGGGTGTCGGTGTGCGGCAGGGTCACAGGCGACCACGCCCGGTCGGGGAAGCCGGGCAGGTGCCAGCCGTTGCGCTCCCCGTACAGCCCGCCGGTGTTGAGCGGCCCGCGTACGGCGTCGTAGCCGTCCGCGCCCTGGATGCGCCAGGTCAGGGGCGCGCCGTCGAGCGTGGCGGCGGTCAGGCCGCGGGCGGACTTGAAGGCGTCGTTGGCGCCGCCGTCCTCCTCGTGGCCCATCCGCCGGACCAGGACGGCGAGGGTGTGCGGGCCGCTGCCGCGCAGGTCGGCGGGGACGGTGAAGGCGGCCGTGTCCGACCAGGTGCCGGTGGTGACCTCCGCCTTGGCGGGGACCGGCATGCGGTGGGTGCCGAGCGGGCGGCCGTCCCACCAGGCCATCAGCAGGCCGAGGGTGCCGGTCTGGTAGGACAGCGCGATGTCCTGCGCGGTGCTCGCGTCCGCGACCTGCGCGCGGTACCAGACGTCGCCGTAGTGGAAGCCGTAGTCGTCGGCGAAGAGCACGGCGGGCTGCCCGGCCGGGACCGCGGTGGTGCTGTGACTGGCCGTCAGGTCGGCCACCCGCCAGGCGCTGTCGTCGAACGCGGCGGCGGACTCCGGGTTCTCCGCGGCGTACCGCCAGCCGGTGAGGGCCGGCAGGGACACCGCTGCCGGGCCCGGGAGCTGCCCGGTGGCGCTGAAGTCGCCGGAACCGGTGGTGGCGACCGGGATGTCCAGGCCGTTCCACGTCACGGCCTTGAGGACCCCGGGCGACCACACCTTCAGGCCGGTGGCCGCGGTGGTGTCGCCCGTCAGGTGCACGCTGCGGCCGGTGATCGCCGCGGTGCGCACCAGGGCCGGGCCGCTGACGAGGACCGAACCGGTGCCGGTGGTGCGCGGCCACAGGGTCGCCGCGGCGTCGTCGTCGGCCAGCAGCAGGACGAGCGGGGTGTCGTAGCCGCCGCCGTCGAGCCGGACGACGGTGAGCCCGGCGAGCGTCGCGTTGATCCGCAGCGTGCCGGACGCCGTGTCGTACGTGCTGGCGGCGGCCCCGTCGGTGACGGTGACGGTCGGGGCGTCCTTGCTCAGGACGACCACCTCGACGGGGTCGCCGGGGCGCCCGGTGAACACCGCGAGGTCGCGTGCGTCGCCGGAGGCGCGCCACATCGGCTGGGCGGTGGTGTAGAGCAGCGCGCGGCGGCCGAGCGAGACGTTCGCGGCCAGCAGCTTGCCGTCCTTCGCGCCGACCTTCAGCCCGCCGGAGGCGGCCGGCACCGTCACGGTGCCCGCGGCCGTCTCCACCGGCACCGTGCACGTCACGTCGGCACCGGTGTCGTTGCGCAGCAGGTACAGGTGCGAGCCGCGCTCGGGGTCGGTCAGGTGGTAGACGCGCACCGAGGAACTGCTCGCGGCGGTGTCCGCGGCGCGGTCGAGTACGGCGAGGTCGGGGAAGGCCGCGAGCAGCGCGCCCATCTGCTTCATCGGGGTGACCTTGGCCGTCAGCTGGCGGGCTTCGCTGATCGCCGCGCCGAAGTCGTACGAGGTGTAGACGACCGGGGCGGGCAGCCACCCCCAGGAGGTGCCGCCGAACGTCATGTAGACGTTGTGGATCTTGATGCCGTTGGCGAGGTTCGTCAGGTAGAACCGCCGCTCGTAGGCCGGGTCGCGGGCCTTCCACGCCCCGGCGTACCCCTGGCCGGCGAACCCGGCGCCGCCCCACGCGTCGAACCAGCCGCCGCCGAACTCCGCGAGGAAGCCGGGCGTGTCGGGGCTCGCGGTCGCGCCGCCGGTGGCGCCGCCGGTGCCGAAGTAGCCCCAGTCCGGCGGGTTGCCGCTGGCGTAGCCGTCGAAGGCGTACAGGTAGCGGCCGGTCTCCCCGCCGGTGTCGAAGCTCCCGGGCACCCAGTCGCCGTTGCGGCCCTTGTCGTTGTGGAACAGCGGGATGTCGATGCCGTCGGCGCGCACCTTCGCGTACAGGTGCGCCATGTAGTCCTTGCCGGTGGCGGAGCCGACGTACGAGGCGTACTCGTTCTCCAGCTGGTAGAGCACCACGGTGCCGCCGCCGCGGGTGTACTGGCGCGGCGCGATGACCGCGTTCACCGCGGTCAGCCACTCGTCGGCGTACCGCAGGTAGACGGGGTCGTCGGTGCGCGCCTTGGCGGCGGTCGCGGTCAGCCAGCCGGGGTAGCCGCCCGCGTCCGTCTCGCCGTTGATGTACGGGCCGGGCCGCACGATGACGTACAGCCCGGTCTCTGCGGCCGTGTCCAGGAACTGCCCGAGGTCGCGCACGCCGGTGAAGTCGTAGTGGCCGGGGGCGGGGGAGTGGTAGCTCCAGTTCGCGTAGACCGACACCGCGTTGTAGCCGCTCGCGGCGAGCTTTTCGAGGATGTCGCGCCACAGCGACGGGCTGGGCAGCCGGAAGGGGTGCATCTCGCCGGACCAGACCGGTACGCGCTGCCCGTCGACCAGCAGCGAGTAGCGGTCGAAGGCGACCGTGTGGGCCGTGCCCTCGGCCGCGGCGGCCGGGGTGATGCCGCCGGCCGCGGAGCCGGAACCGGAGCCGGAGCCGGAGGCGGCCTCGGCGGCGTGCGGGAGCGCCAGCGCGGCGGTCGCCGCCCCGGTGAGGGTGGTGAACGTACGTCGGGAAAGGGACACAGGTCCTCCTTGCGGACGGTCGGTCGAGCTCGGTCCGGGGTGCCGCCCGGGCGCGGCGGCGGGATCAGCGGGTCTCGAAGGCGCCCAGGTCCGGTGCCTCGCCCTTGTAGGGCAGCCCGACGTCGGTGCCCTGGTCGATCAGGTCGCTCGTCGCGGCCGGGCGCAGGTAGGGCAGCGTCGGCAGGCTGCCGTCCGAGTGGCGGGGCGCGTCCCAGCCGGTGGTCGAGACGCTCTGGAACTGCGCGTCCGACAGGGCCAGGCCGAGGTCCCAGGAGTTGTCGGCGGAGTCGGTGCCGGTCATGTTGGAGGTGAGGGTGCCGGTGTAGGCGACGTCGTTGCGCAGGGTGCCGAGGCCGGTGGCGGTGCCGTCGGGGGCCACACCGAGCATGTTGAAGTCGGGGTGGTTGCCGTAGCCGGTGTCGTTGAAGAAGTCGTCGGCGACGGTGTGGTGGTTGGCGTAGAAGCCGGCGGCCTTGTTGTCGAAGGCGACGGACTGGCGCACGGTGTGCTTGACGCCGCCGGTGACGTACTTCCCGCCGTAGCCGCCGGCCTTGAAGCCGTTGCCGTCGCCGGCGCTGGTGGCCGTGCCGGGGACGTACCCGTTGGACCAGGCCCAGGACTGCTCGATGGTCACCGACGACAGGGCGTTGATGAGGTCGAAGCCGTCGTCGGAGTTGTTCCAGGAGCGGTCGCCGCGGAAGACGTTGCCGGGGTTGCCGGCGGGGATGTGGGCGCCGAAGCCGTCGGCGTTGGTGCCCGGGCCGCTGGAGCTGTCCGCGTCGTAGTTGTCGTGGGAGTCGGTGTTCAGCACCAGGTTGCCGCCGCCGTCCTGGAGGAAGACGCCCGGGCCCATGATGTCGTGGACGTCGAGTTGCTCGTAGGTGTTGTCGCTGCCGGAGTTCCACACGCCCCACGACTCGTGGTTGAGGGTGTTGTTCTGCGGGACACCGGTGATCTCCAGGCCCTTGAGGTACAGCCAGCTGCCGGTGACGTCCAGGCCCTTGATCCGGCAGTCGTCGGTCATCTTCGAGAAGTCGAGGACCGGCCGCTCCCCCGGGTAGGCCCAGTAGCGGATCGGGCTGCCGGAGGTGCCGCTCTTGCTCAACGTGACCGCGTCGACCCGGGCGGTCTGGCTGGAGCAGGAGGTGGTGGCGTGGGTGTAGGCGTAGGTGCCGCCGCGGACGTACACGGTGTCGCCGGGCTGGGCGACGTCCTGCGCGTGCGCGAGGGACTGCCACGGCGCGCCTTTGGTGCCCGCGGCGCTGTCGTCGCCCGTGGGCGACACGTAGTAGACGGCGCCGGTCATCGGACGCGCGTGGCCCGGGGCGGGGCTGGCGGCGGCCGAGTCGGCGACGACGGCGATGACGCCGGCGATGACCGCGGAGGTCAGCAGGGCGCGGGCCGCGGTGCTGTTCGTCTTCATTCGCTCACTCCGGAATCGTGAAGTCCTACGAACGGGATACGGGCGCAAGCGCCCAGGGGGCGCCGGACTCGGCGAAGGTCGACAGGTGCTCGGCGGACGCCGCCACCGCCGCCTCGACGCCGACGACAAGGACGCGTGCCTCGTCGCCGCTGCCCGAACGCCGCAGCCAGGCGGGCGCGATGGGGCGCGGGTCGGGGGCGGTGCGCACCGCGTCGAGCACGCGCATGAAGCCGCCGCAGTCCGCCAGCGCCGATTGCAGCGGGACCCGGTCGTCGTCGAGGTGGTCCAACAGGTTGCGCAGCGGGGTGGTCGTGCCGTGCTCCTCCCGGACCCCGTCCAGGAAGAGCACGTCCTTCGTGTAGTGCAGTGCGGCCCGGCCCCGGGTGCCGTGGACCAGCAGCACCGGGTCGGAGGTGACCTCCGCGCAGAGCGTGACGGCGGCGCTGACGACGGTGCCGCGGCCGGTGCGCAGCCGGACGCATGACGTGTCGTCGGCCTGGATGTCGCGGGCCCGCAGCAGCTCCAGCTCGATCCCCGACACGTCGTCCCAGCCGGTGCTGTTGTCCAGGAACAGGGCGGTCGCGACCATGTGCGCGAAGGGGTTGGTCAGCGCGCCGTCCACCACCGGCACCCCGTCGACCTCCCGGCGGCCGGCCCACGCGGCGCGCCGGTAGTAGCCGTCCGGGCGGGACCAGGCGCCGTGGCCGCCGATGCCCCTGATCCGGCCGAGCGTGCCGTCGGCCATCAGCGCGCGCAGCCGGGCGGCCGCCCGCGACCCCAGGCTCTGGAAACCGGTCTGGCAGGCGCGGCCCGCCGACCGGCCCAGGGCGACCAGTTCCCGCCAGTCGTCCGCGGTGGGCAGCGGCGGCTTCTCCACCAGCAGGTGCGCGCCCGCGCCGAGCACCTGCCGGGCCAGCGGCAGATGGGTGTGGATGGGGGTGGCCACGATCCCGATGTCCGGCCGGACCCGGTCGAGCAGCCGGCCGAGGTCGGTGTCGAACGGCCGGTCCCCGGCGAGCCGCCGCCCCTCGCCGTCCAGCGGCCGTACATCGCAGACGCCGGCCAGCCGGACCGCGCCCGACGCCTCCAGCGCGGCGATCTCCGCGAGGTAGGTGCGTCCGTAGCCCGAGGCGCCGACGAGCACCATGTCCCTGGTCATCGTGTCCTCTTTCCTGTGGCCGGGCGCGGTGTGCGCCCGGCGGAGCGTGCCTGGCGGGTGCCGGGGCCGGCGGGCGTCCGGTCAGTTGTCGAGGAAGGCGGCGTCCGGCAGGTGGGCGGCGCGGATCTCGCCGGCCACCAGCCCGGCGATGGTGGCCGCGCCGCCGGCGTTGAAGTGGGTCTGGCTGCGGCCGGCGGGCAGGTCGGCGTAGAGCAGCCAGGAGGCGTCGGGGCCCAGTTGCTCCATCAGGGCCTCGCTGTCGGCGGTCAGGTCCAGCAGCGGGATGTCCTGCTGCTGGGCGATGTCGCGCATGACGGCGGGCAGGTCGACGCCGAGGCTGTTGACGATCCGCCCGGTGGGGGTGATCTTCCCGTCGGCGTCGAAGAGGTGCCGCACGGGCGGGGTGACCAGGACCGGCCGCGCGCCGCGGGAGCGTACGCCGTCGATGAGGGTCAGGAGGTTGGCGCGGTAGGTGTCCTCGGGGGTGGTCTTGTCGTTGTGGGCGAGCTGGATCAGCACCTCGTCGCCGGGCTGGATCTGCGGCTGGAGTGTGGCGAAGAGCGCCGGGCTTGACAGCCAGGAGACCGTACTGGAGCCGGAGACGGCCCAGTTGGCGACGTCGAGGCTGCCGTGGACGTACTGGGGCAGTTCCTGGGCCCAGCCGCGCTGGACGGTGGTGAGCCAGTCCGCGGCGGTGGAGTCGCTGATCACGTAGAGCCGCGGGGCGTGCGGGCGGGCGGTCACGCTCAGCGCGCTGACCGCGGGTGCGGTGCCGGTGAAGGTGAGTTGCAGGCCGGGGGTGCCGTCGCCCTCCTGGCCGTCGGGCATGCTCTCCGGGGTGCGGACGTCGACGGTCACGGTGCGGTGTGCGAGGTGGCCGGCGGTGGTGGCGACGGGGGCGAGGACGGTCCGGTTCGCCTCCACGTCCAGCCCGGTGTCGGCGGCCGCGGTACGGCTGCCGAGGGTAAGCTGTATCTCGTAGGCGCCGGGTGCCACGTCGAAGGAGCAGGTCAGGCCGGTGCCGTCGGTGCCCGGGGCGCAGTTCTGGGCGAGCTGGTCGGCGGGCCGCGGGGTGCCGGGGGCGGCGACGGCCGTGCCCGGGAGGGTGAGGACGGCGGAGGTGACCGCAACAGCGGCCAGCAGTCGGGGTCTACCGCGCATGGGATGTCCCTTTCGTACGGTCGGATGACTGGATACGGAGGACCGGACGGCCCGTCAGGGCGCCTGGTCCGGGGCGACGGCCAGTAGGGCGATGATCGCCAGGTTGCGCTGCGCGAGGTCGTTGGTGCTGAAGTCGGTCGACGGGATCTCGTCCACCCCGGCGAACACCGCCGGGCCGCCGACGTGCACCGGCGCGCCCCAGGGCTTGCCGCCGGCGTCGGCCGAGAACACGTCCCAGCCGCGCTGCTGCACGGCCGGCTCGCCGGTCTGCTCCCCGGCCCACGCGGTCATCCGCGAGTAGAAGACCGCGGGCGCGGAGGTGGTGAACTTGAAGCCGAAGTGTGCGGTGATCTCCGCCGCCGGAGCCTGGACGTAGCGGCAGAACTCCACGAGCTTCGCGCGGAACTCGGGCACGTCGACCAGGCCGGTGGTCTCCCACATGATCTGCTCGCCGCAGAAGACCATCGTCAGGTTGACCTTGCCCCAGTCGCCGCCGAGCCCCAGGTCGCTGATGTGGCCGGTGGCGGGGTCGAAGCCGACAGCGCCGCCCTGCTCGCCGGTGAACAGCCCGGCGGGCAGCTTCGCGATGTCCTCCATGCCGGTGGCGATGCGGTCGCGCCACCGGGTGTCGCCGGTGCGCTCCCACTCCGTGAGCCAGTTGCTGACCAGCGCGTACCAGTCCGGGCCGATCCGGATCACTGTCGGGACGCCCGCGGGGGTGTCCAGGTAGTCGCGCAGCGGCGGGTACGTCAGCAGCGTGGTGTCCAACTGGAGCGGCACCCGCATCGCGTCGCCGACGAACTCGTCCGCGGTGACGTAGTACATGAAGCGCTTGGTGTACGCCTCGGAGACCCGCGGCTCCTTGCCGCCGTCGGCGTAGTGCTGCACGTCATGGCGCGAACCGAGGCCGGCGAAGGGCCCGCTGCGGATCATGTCGGTCTCGGTGACGTGCCGGGTCATGGCCCGCGCGAGGTGGAAGGTCTGCGCGTCGCCGGTGCGCAGGAACTGGTACCACAGCGCCGCGTCCGAGCCGAGTTCGGCGTTGTCCCAGGCGAAGCCGCCGACGTCGTAGCGCCAGGTGTGCCGGTCGGAGTCGTAGGTGTGCATGATGTCGCCGTAGTTCCAGAAGCCGTACCACTGGCGCTGCTCGACCTGGCCGGCGTAGAACGCGACGCTGTCGGCGATCGAGTCCTCCAGCTTGGTGCGGCCCGGGGTGCTGCGGTCGGGCAGGCTCCAGCGGCCGAAGACGCCCGCGCCGTGGTAGGTCTCCGGGGCCGCCACCAGTTGCGGGCGGGCGGCCAGCGCGGTGGCGAGCACGGGGATGTCGTCGCGGGAGGGGGTGTGCTCCAGCGCCCACAGCTGCATGTCGGTGGACCGGGCCATGCCGGTGGACAGGCCGAAGCCGTAGCGGTCGTCCTCGTAGGCCAGGTCCAGGCCGTGGCTCGCGGTGTCGTAGGCGCGCAGGTCCATCGCCTCGCCGTGCGGCGACCACGACCACAGGGTGACGGTGGCGGCGTCGCCGGTCGCGCCGCGGATGTCGAGCGCGCGCGGGAACTGCTGCCAGAAGTCCCGCAGTCCGAAGCCGAGGCCGCCGCTGACCCCGCCGGCGAAGCCGAAGCCGGGCGCGCGGTCGGCGAAGCCGGCGTGCTTGAGCCAAGCGGACTTCTCCGAGGTGCGCTTCCACACCGCCGCCTGCGCCGCCGACTGCTGCACCAGGCTGAAGTCCCCCCACGCCGGCAGGTCCTGCCACTCGGTCTGGACGGTGGTCTGCCAGGTGCTGGTCGCCGGGGTCGCGGTGCCGGCGATCTGGGCGGCGCGCACATCCGTGCCCGGGTCGCGGCGCAGCCCGGTCAGCCCGACCACGGCCTCGCCCCACACGCCCTGGTCCGGGCCGGCGAACCGGATGTGCCGGTCGTAGGGCTCGTCGCTCATCGGCACGGCCAGCTCCAGCCCGATACCGCGGACGAAGTCCTTGGCCGGGTTGCCGTCCCAGACGAACTCGTGCATGACCCGCAGCGACTCGTCGCCCGCGCCCAGGTAGACGCGCATCGTCCAGGGCAGCAGCGCGCGGCGGCCGGTGCCGTACTTCTTCGCGCCGTCCTGCCGGTAGCGGCCGGTCAGCTTCACCACGGCGCGCACCGGGCCGGACTGCTCGATCTCCGCGGTCTCGACCACGCCGGTCCAGGCGGTGTGCTTCGGGGCGTCGGTGTCCTCGGGCTTGTCCTGGAGCAGCAGCACCAGGCGCCCGTTCTCGGCGGACGTGCGGCCCGAGCGGGTGACCGAGGTGATCGCCAGCGGGCCGGTCAGCGCCAGGCGGATGTCCACCACGCCGTTGGCGAGCTTGATCTCCTTGCTGCCGCGCGTGGCGGTGACCTGCTGCTTCGGGGTGGCGGGCGTGCCAGGGGCCAGGTGGTAGCCGTCGGCGAGCGCGGTGGAGTCCACGGCGTGCCCGGTCCACTTCAAGGTGCCGTCCGGCCAGTAGGCCAGCGGCCAGGACTGCACGGGCACCTGGGCGCCGCCGCTGTCGGTCAGCGCGAACGCGGTGTGCGCGGCGACCTGCCCCTTCGGCCAGGGCACGCCCCAGGCCGCGCCGGTCGTGGCGGCGGGGCGGCCGTCCAGCCAGTGCAGGTCGACCCCGCCGGCCGCGTCCTTGGCGGAGGCGGGCGACGGCGCGGCCGGCGGCGTGCCGGCGGCCGCCCGGCCGCCGGAGCCGAGCGCGAGAGCCGCCGCGGTGATCGACGCACCGCCGAGGAACGTGCGTCGGTTGAGTGGGGACCCCTCGGGCATGGACAGCCTCCAGTCAGGTCGGAACTGCGGGTACGGGTACGGCGGGAACGGGCGGCGGGGGAGCCGGGCCGGGAAGGACGCAGGTCGACGGCGAGGCCTCCGGGGGAGCGGAGGACGGGGTTGGGCCATGCGTCAGCAGAGGTGCGATCGATGAATCGTTCTAGGTGCGCTCATGAAGGCGTGTCAAGACATTGCGCAGAGTCCACAGGCCGGCCCCACTGTCGGCCCCGGTCCGGTGCGGCCGTATACAACCGGCTCTGAACTGGCCTTCTCCGGGCTCTCCGGGCCTGCCGCGGCGGGATAATCCCGCTCGGCGGTCGCGGTGGGCCCGGCGGCCGGTGGGCGCCGGGCGTCCGACGGCGGTCGGAACCGGCTGCCGGCTCGATACGGCATGAACCGATTCAGTGCTGATAACGCGTCAACTCATGACAAACCGTGCGCGCGGCCGCCGAGGATATCGGCGATGTGTGTCAGAACCGTTGACGCCAGGTGTGGAAACGTTTTAACTACCGCTCACCCAGCACCCGATGGTGAGGAGGCGCCGTGGCGGCGCTGATACGGGAGCTCCCTGGAAAGACGGCGTCCGAGGACGGTCGTGGTCGTACGCCGGGGGCTCCGACGGAACGAAAAGGTTTTCGCAAGCGGCGCAGTTGGGCGCTGCTTGCCCTGATGGTGCCGGGGCTCGCCTACTTCCTGGTGTTCCAGTACGGGGCCCTGGTCGTCAACGTCGTCGCGTTCAAGGACTACGTGCCCTTCGCCGGCCTGTGGGGCAGTCCGTGGAACGGCGTCACCAACTTCCAGCAGCTCTTCCAGGACGACGCGTTCTGGCACGCGGTCTTCAACACCGCCTGGATCGCGCTGCTCCAGCTGGTCTTCTACTTCCCCGTCCCCCTGGCGCTCGCGCTGCTGCTGCACAGCCTGACGTGGAGCACGGTGCGGCGGTTCGTGCAGTCGGTGGTGTACCTGCCGCACTTCATCTCGTGGGTGATCGTGGTGGCGATGTTCCAGCAGGTGCTGGGCGGCACCGGGATGCTCAACGGCTACCTCGGCGACGCGGGCCTGCACACCGTCGACATCATCGGGAACCCCGACGCGTTCAAGCCGCTGCTGATCGCCCAGGTGATCTGGAAGGACACCGGCTGGGGCACCATCATCTTCCTCGCCGCGCTCTCCCAGGTCGACGAGCAGCTGTACGAGGCGTCCGCGATCGACGGGGCCGGCCCGTGGCGCCGCTTCTGGCACGTCACCCTGCCCGCGATCCGCCCGGTGGTGGTGCTGCTGCTCATCATGCGGCTGGGCGACATCCTCTCGGTCGGCTTCGAGCAGATGCTGCTCCAGCGCGACGCGGTCGGCCCGCAGGCCGCGGAGGTCATCGACACCTTCGTCTACTACAAGGGCATCGTGGGCGGCGACTACGGACTGGCCGTCGCCGCGGGCCTGTTCAAGGGCGTGGTCGGCGCCGTCCTGGTCTACGCGGCGAACAAGATCGCCCACCGGCTGGGCGAACAGGGGGTCTACAAGTGAGCGCGAACGTCCGGCCGGGCTGGATGGAGAAGCCGAAGCCCGTCACCCAGTCCGCGAAGGCCGTGGCCCTCGTGGTGGTCGTCGCCCTGGTCTGCGTGCCCTTCCTCGTGGTGGTGTCCACCTCGCTCGCCTCGCAGCGGGAGGTGGTCGCCAACGGCGGCTGGGTGCTGTGGCCCCAGCACCCGAACCTCAAGGCCTACCACGACATCCTCCAGGGCGGCATCGTCACCCACGCCCTGGCCGTCAGCATCGGCGTCACCGTCATCGGCACCGCGCTGAGCCTGCTGTGCACGGTGGGCCTGGCCTACGCGCTGGCCCGCCCCAAGGTCATCGGCGGGCGGCCGGTGCTGCTGCTGATCCTGTTCACCTTCCTCTTCCCGCCCGGCATGATCCCCAGCTTCCTGCTCGTGAAGAACCTGGGCCTCCTCAACAGCTACTCCTCGTTGATCCTTCCGCTGCTGGTCAACGTCTTCAACCTGATCGTGCTGCGCGGCTTCTTCCAGGGCATCCCCGAGGAACTGTACGAGGCCGCCCGGCTCGACGGGGCCGGCGACCTGCGGGTGCTGTGGACGATCGTGCTGCCGCTGTCCAAGGCCGCACTCGCCGTCGTCGGGCTGTTCTACGCCGTGTCGTACTGGAACTCCTGGTTCTACGCCTCGCTGTACCTCAACAGCGACCACTGGCCGCTCCAGCAGGTGCTGCGCACCTATGTCGTGGCCGGCACCGGCCTGACCGACCAGACGCTGGGCGACGGCACGGTCAACGCGCCGCAGACGATCCAGATGGCAGTCGTGGTGCTCGCCACCGTGCCGATCCTGCTGGCCTACCCCTTCCTCCAGAAGTACTTCACCAAGGGCGTGCTCACCGGCGCAATCAAGAGCTGACCTCCTGCCCGGTACCTGCTCAGCACCGGCCCGGCACCCGCCCGCCACCCGCTCGGCCGCACCGACCCGAAAGGCCACCTCCCATGCCCAGAATGTCCCGGCGCACCCTGCTGCGCTCCATCGCCGCCGGCGGCGCCGCGGTGTCCGTCCCCGGACTGCTGTCGGCCTGCACCTCCTCCGACGCCGCCGGCGGCAACGTCTCCAACGTGGGCAAGAAGCTGGCGCCCTGGCCCACCTACCGCCCGGCGGCCGGCCCCACCCCGGACCTCGCTCCGACCTCCGCGGGCGTCCAGGCCGGCTTCACCGCCTACCCGTCGAACCTGACCAGCTCCGTGGCCCGCACCCCCGGCGACGGGTCGACCATCAAGGTCATGTCCGTCACCTTCGGCACCCCGCCCAAGTCCGAGGCGGGCAACCAGTACTGGAAGGCCGTGGAGAAGGCCCTCGGGGTGAAGATCGAGTACACGGTCATCCCGACGGACGACTACCAGGCCAAGATGGCCACGGTGATGGCCCAGGACAGCGGCTCGCTGCCGGACATCATCAACATGTTCTCCGGGTTCGTCCTGCCCCGGGAGGCGCAGTTCGTGCAGGCCCGCGCCGAGGACCTGACCCCGTACCTGTCCGGCGACGCCGTCAGCGCCTACCCCAACCTCGCCGGCATCCCCGCCCAGGCATGGCACGACATGGGCCGGATCAGCGGACGGATCTACGGCATCCCGCTGGAGCGGCCCGTACCCGGCTCGACCCTGTGGATCAACCAGGGCGAGTTCACCGCCGCCGGGATGCAGGACGGCTGGACGTCGAACGACTTCACCGCCGTGGCGAAGAAGGCCACCAGCGGCAAGAAGTACGCCCTCGGTTCGGCGAAGGGCTCCGACTTCAACTACAACGTGCACTCCGCGGCCCACAACGTGCCGCAGGGCTGGGCGGTGGACGCCAAGGGCGCCTTCCACGCCGGCTACGCCGACGAGCGCTTCAAGGCCGCCGTCGCCTACCAGGCGCAGCTGCGCAAGAGCGGCTACTACCACCCCGACTCCACGTCCCTGTCCACCTCCGACGCCTACACCCTGATGCTGAACGGCACCATCGGCTCCCTCCAGAACGGCTTCGGCAACTACACGGCCGTGTACCCCGACTCCAAGGGCCTGCTCACCCCGGCGCCCGCGCTGCCCTACAGCGTGGACGGCACTCCCGGCGGCATCGTCGCCGCCCGCCGCTCCTTCGGCTACACCATCCTGAAGAAGGCGGGCAAGGAGCGCATCCAGCTGCTGCTGCGCGTCCTGGACTACCTCGCCGCCCCGTTCGGCACCAAGGAGTACGAACTCACCCACTACGGCGTGGAGGGCGTCCACTTCACCCGCGGCAAGGACGGCTCCCCGCTGCCCACCAAGCTCGGCCAGGTCGAGAACATCACCAACCTGCCCTTCCGCTACCTCGCCGAGGGCCCCCAGGTGCTGTTCCTGCCCGGCTTCCCCGACGCGACCAAGGCCCTGCACGCCTGGCAGCAGAAGGTGGTGCCGGTCGCCATCCGCGACGCCTCCTACGGACTCCAGTCCGCCACCTTCAACTCCCAGGGCACCACGCTCGAAGCCGACATGGACGACACCATCACCTCCGTCATCGCCGGCCGCGAGCCGCTGTCCGCGCTGGACGGCGCGATCAGCAAGTGGCGCTCGGGAGGCGGCGACAGAATGGCTGACGAATACGCCAAGGAACACGCCTCGAACACGTGAGGCGGCAATGGCGTACACGGCAGCGCGGGGAAGAGGCAGGAGCAGCATGGCGGCGAATCGACGGGTCACCATCCGGGACGTGGCGCAGCGGGCGGGAGTGTCGGTCGCCACCGCCTCCCGGGTGCTCAGCGGCAACTACCCCGTGCCGCAGGCGACCCGGGCGAAGGTGATGAGAGCCGCCCAGGCCCTGGACTACGTCGCCAACGCCCACGCCCGCGCGCTGGTCGGCGGCGGCCGCAAGATGGTCGCCGTCCTCGTCCGCCAGGTCACCAGCCCCTTCTACGCGCACGTCGCCGAAGGCGTCGAGGCCGAGGCGGCCGCCCACGGCTGGCTGTGCCTGGTCGGCCAGACCGGCGGCGAGCCGCAGCGCGAACTCGCCTTCATGCAGCTGATGCGCGAGGAGGGCGCCCGGCTGGTGGTCCTGGTCGGCGGCGTCGTCGAGGACGACGACTACCGCGAGCGCGTCGCCCAGTACGCCCACGCCCTGGACGGCGCCGGCGCCCGGCTCGTGCTGTGCGGGCGCCCGGCCCCCAGCCCCGACATCCCCGCCCTGGTCGTCGACTTCGACAACGAGGCCGGCGCCCGCGCGGTCACCAGCCACCTGCTGTCCGCCGGCCACCGCAGGATCGTCTTCCTCGGCGGCCTGCCCGGCAACACCGCGCTGGACGCCCGCGTCGCCGGCTACCGCGCCGCGCTGGCCGAGCACCGGCTGCCCGCGCAGGCCGCGCACGTGGTCGACTGCGGGCTGGGCCGCGCCAACGGACAGCGTGCCATGGCCGAACTCCTCAAGGCGGGACCGCACTTCACCGCCGTCTTCGCCGGGGACGACATGGTCGCCGCCGGCGCCCTGCGCGCCATCGCCGACGCCGGCCTGCGCGTCCCCGACGACATCTCCGTCGTCGGCTACAACGACATCCCGCTGGCCGCCGACTTCAACCCGCCGCTCACCACGGTCCGCACCCCCGCCGAGGAACTGGGCCGCGAGGCCGTGCGCATCGCCCTGCGCTCGCCCGAGGACTCCCCGAGCACCCACCACGTGCTCGGCACACACATCGTCGTACGCGAAAGCGTCGCCGCGCCCCCACCGGAGCGCACCCCATGAAAGGGCCCGAACCGGCATGACCGCGCCGCACCTCCTGGCCGACTCCCCCCAGCAACCGCCCCTGGACCCGGGCCTGTCGCCGTACACCGGCTACACCCGCGCCCACTGGGAGGCGGCCGCCGACCGCATGCTGGCCGCACTGCTCCCGTACGCCTCACCCCACCGGGCGCAGTACCGGCTCCCGGGCCGCGCCAGCCACTCCGGCGCCTGGTCGGACGGGCTCGAAGGCTACGCCCGGTCCTTCACCCTCGCCGCCTGCCGCATCGCCGGCGCCGCCGGGCAGGACCAGCCCGGTACCACCCACATCCAGGACCTCATCGCACGCTACGCCGCGGGCCTGGCCGCCGGCACCGACCCCGCCGACCCCGAGCACTGGCCCCCCGTCACCGACCGCGCCCAGTCCATGGTCGAGGCCGCCGCGATCGCCATCGCCCTGCACGAGACCCGCCCGTGGATCTGGGACGCCCTGCCCGAACCGGTCCGCCAGCGCACCGCCGCCTGGCTGGGCGGATTCGTCGGCGCCAAGCCCAACGACTCCAACTGGCGGCTCTTCCAGGTCGTCACCGAGGAGTTCCTCGCCTCCGTCGGCGCCCCGCACCGCCGCGCCGAGATCGACGCCGGCCTGTCCCGCCTCGACGACTGGTACCGCGGCGACGGCTGGTACACCGACGGCGACGGCCAGAAGTTCGACTACTACAACGCCTGGACCCTGCACCTGTACCCCGTGCTGTGGGCCCGCATCGCCGGGCCGCGCGCCGACGGCATGCTGGTCGCCGCCCACCGCGAACGGCTGCGCCGCTTCCTCGAAGACCACCAGTACTTCTTCGGCGCCGACGGCGCCCCCGTCCACCAGGGCCGCTCCCTGACCTACCGGTTCGCCGCGGCCGCCCCGCTGTGGGCCGGGGTGCTGGCCGACGCCACCCCGCTGCCTCCCGGCCGTACCCGCCGGCTGGCCTCCGGGACGCTGAAGCACTTCGCCGACCACGGTGTGCCCGACGCGGAAGGGCTGCTGCGGCTGGGCTGGTACGGCCCCTACCTCCCTGTCACCCAGCCCTACTCCGGCCCCGCCTCGCCGTACTGGGCGAACAAGGCGTTCCTCGGCCTGCTGCTGCCCGCCGACCACCCGGTGTGGACCGCGCCGGAGGAGCCCGGCCCGGTCGAGACCGCGGACCGCCACCTCGCCCTGCCCGGCCCGGGCTGGCTGCTGCACTCCACCGCCGCCGACGGCATCGTCCGCCTGGTCAACCACGGCAGCGACCACCAGTCGCCGACCTCCGCGATCCAGGACGACCCGCACTACAACCGCTTCGCGTACTCCACGGCCACCGCGCCCGACACACCCCCCGACGACACGGCCGCCGGCCCCGACAACCAGATCACCCTGCTCGACGCGCCCGGCCGCTTCGCCCGCGGCCGAATCCACCGCCTCTTCACCGAGGGCCGGCGTGCCGGTTCCTGGCACACCCGCCCGTCCGCGGACAACGGCGAGCACGCCCGCATCACCACCGTCAGCGTCGCCCACGGCCCCTGGGAGGTACGGGTCCACCGGGTCGAAGCGCCCGCAGGCGCGCACCTGCGCGAAGGCGGCTGGGCCGTGGCCGACGACACCGCGCCGCCCGTCGCGCAGGCCGGCCCCGGCTGGGCGCTCGCCCGCCGCCGCGACGGCCTGACCAGCCTGCTCGTCGGCCTGCTCGGCTGGGACGGCGAACCGCCCGGCGGCCAGGGGTCGGTCGCCACCTCCGTGGGCCACAACGCCTACGGCCGCCACTCGGCGACCCCGCTGCTGACCGCGCGCCACCCCGGCGGCACCCGCCTGCTGGCCACGCTGGTGGTCCTCAGCGCCGACCCCGGCCTCCACGGCGGGCCGCAACCGCAGCACACCGGGGCGAGCGCCGTCCGCACCGCCGACGGCGCCGTCCGGGTCGTCTTCCCCGACGGCACGACCGAGGACGTGCCGACGGCCTGAGCACCGGCCCGCGCCGCCGGGCCCGGACACCGCCGGGCGCACCCGCGCCCGGCGGCGTCCGGACCTTCCCAAGACGCGAGGTCACGCCGAGGACAGCTGCTCGCCGATCTCCTTGATCCACGCGGCGGTCTTCGCCGGGTCGTCGAGGGTCTGCGCCCACGCGTCCGGGTCCAGCTTCTGGTCGGCCGGGCCCGCCTTCAGGGCGACCAGCAAGGACCTCGCCGACGCCCGCATCTCCGGCGCGGTGTCGCCGCTGCCCCGGATCTGCGGGCCAGCCGCCAGGGCGTAGATCTTCCGCGCCATGGCCTGGCGCTCGCCGCCCGTCACCTTCTTCCAGAACTTCAGCGCCTCCTTCAGGGCGTCCTCGCGGGAGGCGGGCGCCGCCGTCCGAGCACCCTCCTCCGCCCAGCGCTCGGGGTGCCGCGCCCCGTCGTACCGCTTCTTGCCCGCCCGGCCCGCCTTGTAGGCGGTCACCCCGAGGATCAGCCCGGCCGCGCCCGCGGCCAGGCCCCAGCCGACCGGGTTGCTCGCCAGGCCCGCGCCGCCCGCGGTCGCCGCGACCGCGGTCACGATGCCGCCGGCGGCCTTGGTGGACTCGCCGACCGCGGTCAGCGCCTGCTTGCCGAACTTGTGGCGCTGCTTGCCCGTGGCGTAGGAGAGCACGTCGTCCATGGTGTTGACGTCCTGGGCCCGCTGGTAGTCCCGGGCGGCGTCGCGTGCGTCGCCCATCGCCCCCCAGGCGGTGTCGATGGCGTCGCCCAGCCGGTCCGCCAGGTCGTCGCCGCCCACGTCCCACTGGGCGTCCAGCGCGACGTACGCCTCGGCCGCGGCCCACTCGGCGTTCTGCTTCGCCTGGCTGAGCTGCGCCAGCGCCTCGTCGGGGGTCCGCGCGGGCTTCTCGATCTTCCTCAGGGCGCGGTACTTGCGGGCCGTCAGCCCGGTGCGGCGCGCCGCGCGGGCCCCCTTGACCGCGCCCATGACGCCGGAGCCGATGCCGCCGGCCTCGGCCACGCTCGCGGCGTGCAGCGCGTGCTCGGCCTTGGTCAGCTCCTTGGCGGAACTCAGCGCGTTGGCCGCGGAACTGGCCGCGTTGATGACCGCCTCCGACGCCTTCGACCGGAACTTCTTGGCCGCCCCGTGGTGGGCCGCCCCGGTCCGGTGCTTCTTCAGGTCCTGCCGTGCCTTGGACGCCTCCAGGCCGTTGAGCGCCGCGCCGATGCCCTCGGCGACCATGCTCTCCGCGCCGGCCGCGCCGCCCGAGGACGCCGCGTTGTGCTTCAGGCCGTCGTCGACGGTGGCGGCGGCGTGCTGGGAGAAGCCCGCGTTCGCCGGCACCTGCACGTTCTTGACGAAGGTGTCGAGGAACTCGAAGTTCTTCTTCAGCTTGTCGAGGATCTCGGTGATCCGCTCCCGGTACCGGTGCGGCCGGGCGGCCGCGGCGGGCGCGGCGCCGTCGGCCGGGGCCGGGCCGCCGGTGCGGGCGCGCTGCACCGCCGCCACCGCGGCGCGGTTGCCGGCGCGGGACTGGATCTCCAGCAGTGCGCGCTGCGCCGCGTTGCCCGGCAGGACTGCCGGCCGGCCGCCGTCCTGCCGCCGCCGGTCCCAGGACACCGGCGCCCCGGGCTGACGTGCGGGTATGCGGTGGAGCGGGGTGCTCATCGATGGTGCGCCTCTCCTGTGCCGGACCGGGCCGCCTGGGACGGTAGCCGCGCAAAGCGAACGGAAAGGGTGCCGCGGGGAAACGCTGCCCCTCGGATTGCCTGCAACTACCGCCGCCAGTCGGGCAGTTGCGCGCCAGCCGGCCCGGCCGGGCTCAGCTGCCGGCGCGGCGGCGGGGCCGGCGCCGAGGGAGAAGACGTCGTCGTCGACGGCCACCGACGCCGGCTGCCGCGCGTCCTGCGGGAAGCCCTTCTCCAGGTAGGCGGGGACGAGGTCGGCGCCGTCGCCGCGGGTCGAGGCGACCGGCACGATGCCCCGCGTGAGCAGCGCGTCGGCCTGCCCGGTGAGCGCTCGGGGGCGTCCACCTGATGTGGCTGCTGTGGCGCCGGGAGTGACGCCCCCGAGGCGGAGAAAGCCGGGCCGGGGCCCTTACGCGGACAGCCGCGCCTTGTCGCCGGCGCGGACGGTGCCGGGGGTGACGACCTTGGCGTAGACGCCCGCGTGCATGGCCGTCGCGCGGTAGAGGGCCTTGAGGATGCGGCCGTCGTAGGGCATGCCGTCCCGGTCGTGGTTGACCATCACGCACCGCTCGGTGGGTTCCACGACCGTGAACCGCGCCGTGCCGATGGAGAGCGACCGGCCGACCCACGCGTCCTCCACCGGCCCGGGCGGATCGTCCACGTCCAGCAGCAGGTTCGGCCGGAAGCGCCGCTCGTCGACGTCCGAACCGGCCAGCAGGCCGCGTACGTACGCCACCGTCGCCGTCGTCAGCAGGTGCACGATGCCCGGGCCCGCGTCCAGCAGGGAGACCCCCGCCTCCCGGGCGAGGGTCACCTCCCGGCCGAGCGTGTCGGACAACGCGCGGTGGATGCCGTCCGCGTCGCCCCGCCAGCGGGTGCCGTCGGGGAAGACCACGCACGGCACCGCCGCGCCGGGCCCGGCCTGCCCGTCCGGCTCGCCGCCCTCCTCGTAGCAGGCGGAGAAGTACCGCAGGCCCTCCACCGTCCGGAACCGCGGGGTGTGCTTGCCCGCGCCGTGCTTGCCGTCGGCGAAGCGCACCGCCCACAGCCGGTCGCCGGCCACCCCCCGCTCGTCGAACACCAGGGACGGAAGGCGCTCGCCCAGCATCGACTTGACCGGGAAGCGGCGCAGCAGCGCGACCGAGCCGACCACCTCCGGCGCCACGCTCAGCGCCCCTTCCAGAAGTCGCGCAGCAGCGCGTGCACCACCGCCGGCTCCTCCACGTGCCCGAAGGCGCCGCTGCGCTCCAGCATCCGGAAGTCGATCCCGGGCGCGTGGCGGGCGAAGTCCCGCTGCAACCGCGGGTAGAGCGCGCGGTCGTAGCGGCCGGCGAGCACCATCGCGGGCACGGTCAACTCGCGCAGCCGCGGCCGGAAGTCCGGGATGGCCGCCACCTGGCCGCCGACGGTGAAGTCCACGTCCGCGCCGCAGAACAGCGGGTACAGGGCGGTGTTGCGGGCCCCCGGCTCGGTGGCGAGCAGCCCCGCGTGGTCGGGGTCATAGAACCGCACCAGGGGCGTCGCCACCGCGAACTCCGCCTGGAGGCGCGGGTCGGTGGAGGGTACGCCCTGGTCGTGGAGGGCGGTGATCCGCTCCCACGTCTCGGGGTACTGCGCCGCGATCTCCCGGTTGATGTTGGCGTGGTTGAGCTGCCACATCTCCGGGCTGTGCAGGGTGTTGGCCAGGGTGAGGGTCCGCACCAGCGCCGGGTGGTCCAGCGCGAGCGCCTGGGCGACCAGGCCGCCGTAGGAGAAGCCGTACAGGTGCAGCGGGCCGGCGCGCAGCTCCCCGATCAGCGCGGCGACGTCGGCGACGTCCTCCGCGAACGTGATCTGCGACAGGTCCTCGGGCGCGTCCGAGCGGCCCCGCCCGTACAGGTCGAGGTACAGCACGCGGTGGTCCGCGGCGAGGGCGGAGAAGAAGGGGTGGAAGACCACGTGGGAGCCGGCCGGGCCGAGCCCGGCCAGCAGCAGCACCGGGTCGCCGTCGCCCTCCGACTCCACCCACAGGCGGTGCCCGCGCACCTCGTGGTGGCGGCCGGCGGGGTGGTCGATCATGCTTCCTCCAGGGTCGGTTCGGACGCCAGGGCCGTTTCGGACGCCACGGCCGGTTCGGGCTCCACGGTCAGTTCGGCCTCCAGGGCCCGCACGGCGGCGTGGTCGGCGCGTATCCGGGCCGGGTCGGGGTGGGAGAGGACCACGAACCCCAGGGCGAGGGTGGAGAACAGGTCGTGCGTGGCCGTCACCCGGTCGCCGTCGCGCAGCGGCACCGACGTGTGGTGGTGGCTGGGCAGCGCGCCGATCCGGTCGACGACCTCCCGCACGTTGCGGACGACCCCGGTGGCCCGACTGATCAGGAACACCACCATCAGGTGCTGCCGCAGCTCGAAGGCGTCGGGAACCTCCTCGCCCGCGCAGTACCGCACGGTGCGGTCCACCTGGCTGTCGCCGGTCGCGACCCGGCAGAAGCGCGGCTGCCCGCCGCCGTGCAGCCGCACCCCGGTCTCGATCAGCCGCGGCCCGGCGGCGGTCATCATCACCTCGGAGTGCGCGGCGCCGAACCGCACCCCCAGGGCGTCCAGCGCGTCGCGGGTGTAGCGGATCAGCTCCCCGTAGCGGTCGAGGTCGTACGGCAGCCACTCCAGGCTCTCGTAGACCACCCCGCGCTTGCCGTACGCGCACAGGTTCACCACCGTGTGCACCCCGTCGTGGCTGAAGGTGTCCACGACGTACTCGGTGCCGACCAGCCGCTCCTGGACCAGGACCTGGTCGTTGACGAGGTCCAGCTTGTTCCTGCGGTGCAGCAGCCCGTCGAAGACCGGCCGCCAGTCGGCGCCGGCCGGCACCAGGGTCACCCCGTCGGTCCCGGCGCTCGTCGGCGGCTTGACCACGAGGTCGGCGCCCTCCAGGTGCTGCGCGCGCAGCCAGCCGGCGACCGCGTCCGCGGAGTCGGTGCAGATCTGCCGGACCGCGGGCACCCCGGCCGCGACCAGCGCCTCGCGCATCGCGCCCTTGTGGCGGCGCACCCGCGCCGACGCCGCGTCGTTGGCCCGCCCGGGGGTGATCAGCGGCGCGAGCCGGTCGGCGAGGGCCACCCCGCTCTCGGTGCCGGCCACCACGCACACCGGGTCGAGCGCGGCCACGGCCGCGCGGGTCGCCGCCAGGTCGCCGTCGTGGGTGACCACCGAGGCGAAGTCCCCGGGCCGGTAGGACGGCGCGTAGACCGCCGACGGCTTCGGCGCGGAGGTGACCGCCACCGGTGTGAACCCGGCGGCGCGGAAGGCGGGGGCGAACATGTTCCCGGAGGAGTACGGGTCGACGACCACCGCCACCTTCACGCCGCGCTCTCCCCGGCCAGGCGCGCCGCGTGGGCGCAGAACCGCCGCCAGGCGTCGGCCGCCTGCGGGCTCAGGCCGCGGGCCCGGATCGAGGAGTGCACCAGACCGGGCTCCACGACGAGGGTGACCGGCGTGCCGTGCTCGCGCAGCCGCTCGGCGTACTGCTCGGAGTCGACCAGCAGCGAGTCCAGTTCGGTGCCCATGACGTACGCCGGCGGCAGGCCGTGGAACTCGCCGTGCAGCAGCGGCGAGACGTAGGGGCCCTCCACCTCCTTGGGATCGGGGCAGTAGCAGGCGGTGTAGTACTCCATCTCGCCGCCGGTCAGCAGCGGCGCGTCCTCCCCGCCGGTGCGCCAGCGGGCGAAGTTGAGCACGGGGCTGATCAGGGCGTGGCCGCGCAGCGGCGGGCCCTGCCGGTCGCGCGTCATCATGCACAGCACGACGGCCATGTTCGCGCCGGAGCTCTCACCGGTGAGCACCACGCGGTCCGGGTCGAAGCCGAGGCGCCCGGCGTTCTCCACCAGACCGCACAGCGCCGCGTAGCAGTCCTCCAGCGGGGCCGGATAGGGGTGTTCGGGCGCGAGCCGGAAGTCCAGCGACGCCGCGAGCAGCCCGGTCTTGTCGGCGATCTCCGCGCCGACGCTGTGGTGGGAGTCCAGCGACCCGACGACGAATCCGCCGGCCCGGATATAGCAGACCACCCCGCTGCCGCGGAGTTCCTTCGGACGGTACAGCCGAATACGGCAGCCGTTTATCACTTCCTCCGTGGCGGTCACGCCGGGCGGAATCTCGAACGGGAAGACGTCCTTCAGCCCGGTGTACATCGCGCGCTGCTCGTCGAGGGGCAGTTTGTAGAAGTCCAGCGGGATCGCGTCATTGCTGCGGTTGATGAACTCTTCGATTCCCGGCGCGTACGTCATGTGGAGTCCCTTCGGTAACTGTTCGCCTGGCGGGCGGCCGGCTCCGGCGAGGCGCTCGCGCACGAGACCTGCCAGACCGCCGGCTCCGGGTGGGTACTTCATGGCGCCTTTCCCTTCGGGGTGCGGTCGGGGTGTGTCGGCCCCGCGGGAGGGGCTCAGCCTTGCGGGAGGGGGCTCAGCTCACCCCGTACGGCGATGCCGCCGCGGATGCCGCGGCGGACCAGAACCGGAACGCACAGCACGGTGCCGACCGCGCCGATGGCCATCGCGGCCTGGAGGCTCCACAGCGAGATCGCCAGGGAGGCGAGCAGGCTGCCGAGCGGGATCATCCCCCACACGAGGAACCGCTGGACGGCGTTGACCCGCCCGAGCAGGGCGGGCGGGGTCTCGGTCTGGCGCAACGTCAGCGACAGCGGGCCGAAGGCCCCCTCGCCGACGCAGTGCACCACGCAGCCGGCCACCAGGCCGACCGTCGAGTGCAGGTGCCCCGCCACCGGCATGCAGATCAGCCCGGTCACCGACACGACGGTGCCGATCACGCAGGTGCGGGGGACGCCCTGCCACGCCGCCAGCCGCACCGACAGCGCGTTGCCGACCGGGAAGCCGGCGGCCGAGGCGCCCACCACGATGCCGGTGCCGACCGGGCCGAGCCCCAGCACGCTGTGGCAGTACAGCACCAGGATCGACTCGACCATGGTCAGGAAGACCGTGTACGTCATCCCGCAGGTCAGCACCGGCTCCAGCACGGGGTGGCGGAAGACGAACCGCAGCCCCTCCCAGATGTCCCGGCGCAGCCAGCCCCGGCTGCGGCGGGCCGGCTCGGGCGCGGGCTCCCGGTGCCGGATCGACAGCACCGCCAGCACCGAGACCAGGAAGCTCGCGGCATTGGCGGCCACCGCGCCGGCCACGCTCAGGAACGCGATCACCGGGCCGGCCACCACCGGCCCGGCCGCCTTGGACACCGAATCCGACAGGTACAGCTGCGAGTTGCGGCGGTGCAGCTCCGCCTCGTCGGTGAACAGCGCCGGCGGGTAGGAGGTGCAGGCGACCTGGAAGAAGACCGTCATCGTCCCGGCGACGAACACCAGCCCGGCCAAACCCCAGAAGGACAGCACATGCGCCTCCGCGCAGACGAAGACCGCCAGGAAGGTCGCGGCCTGGACGCTGTCGCACAGCAGCATCACCGAGCGGCGGCGCATCCGGTCCACGACCGCCCCGGCCGGCAGGCCGACCAGCAGGAACGGCGCGTACAGCGCGAACGGCAGCAGCGCGGCCCGGGCGAGGGAGGTGTGCAGGACCGTGACCGACAGCAGCGGCAGCGCCACGACCATGAACTGGTCGCCGACCAGGCTGGCCGACTGCCCGAACCACAGGCGGGCGAAGTCCTGTCCGGAGGTGCGCGCCTTCCCGCCGGGAGGGGCGGCCGGGCGCGTCCGGATGTCGTCCGTCATGTTCTGCGATCTCCTCGTCCCCGCCGTCACCGCCGGCCGTGCCGGCGGCCGGGCGGCCGGTGGGCGCTTTCGGGCACCATGGGTGTTCCGAAGGGAAACACCGGCGGGCCGCGTTCGGTTGCCGATCACCGGCACGGGCCGCCCGACCGGCGGACCACGGGCCGCGGGCCCGCGCCGGTCACCGGCAACCGAACGCGGCCGGGCGGTGTTCTACTGACGATGGACGCGACGGTGGAACTGACGGCGGGCACCGGGGACTTGCTGGCGGAGGATCTCGAGAGCGGCTTCGTGGAGCTGGTCCGACGCCACGCCACCCCGGTGCGCACCTTCCTGCTGCGCGTGTCGGGGTCGGCGGCGGTCGCCGACGACCTGGGGCAGGACACGTTCCTGAAGGCGTACACCGCGCTGCGCGGGTACTCCGCGGAGCGCCGCCGGGCCCTGCGGCCGCGCTCCTGGCTGCTGGCGATCGCCGCGAACACCTGGCGCAACCACGTCAGGACCGCCACACGGCACCCGGTCGCGCCCTTCCCGGCGGAGGAGTCGTGCACCACCTGGCCCGACGGCGACCCCGGGCCGGAGGAGCGCGCGGCCAACGCCCTGGACCGCGGCGTGCTGACCGCCGCGCTGCTCCAACTGCCGGAGCAGCAGCGGACCGCGGTCGTGCTGCGGCACGTGATCGGCATGAGCTACCAGGAGGCGGCCGAGGTGGTCGGCTGCCCGGTCGGGACGGTGAAGGCCCAGGTCTCGCGCGGCCTGGCGAGACTACGGGGCATCGTGCCCCCGGACACGGCGCAGGCGCAGGAGGTGACGAGACCGTGAACGGCATGGGGGAGCGGCCCCCTGAGCAGGGCGCCGACCGCCTGGAGCGCGCGCTGGCGGGCCTGGCGGAGCCGGCCCCGGCGGGCTTCGCGGCCGGCGTGCTGCGCGCGGCCGGCATCGCTCCGGTGCGCTACGACGGCTACACCGCCGTCCCCACCGCGGCGGGCCCGCTGTACGTGGCGCACCGCGCGGGCGTGATCACCGGCGCCGCCCTGGCGGGGGCCCTCCGCGGGTACGGGGCGCAACGGCCGCGGGCTGACGCTGAGTTCGACGCGGTCGTGGAGGGTGGCGAAGTGCCCGGCCCGGAGGGCGGGTTCGGCTCGGCCGTGGGACGTCGTGCGGCGGACGTGCCCGGCTTGGACGCGGGGGGCGGCGAAGTGCCTGGCCCGGCGGGCGGGTTCGGTTCGGTAGCGGGATGTCGTGCGGCGGACGTACCTGGCCTGGACGCGGGGGGCGGCGAAGTGCCTGGCCCGGCGGGCGGGTTCGGTTCGGCAGCGGGACGACGTGCGGCGGATGTCTCCGGCCTGGACGCGGGAAGTACCGAAGTGCCGGAAGCGGCCGGTGAGTTCAGCTTCGGGTCCGGGGCGGGCGGCCCGCTGGCCGCCATCGCGTTCGAGGAGGCGCACCGGGCGCGGACCGGACGCTCGGCGGTGCCGGTGGAGCAGGCGCCGCCCGGGCTGCGCACCGCGCTGCGCACCGGCCGGTTCGCCCGGCTGCCGCTGGCGTGGGGCCCGGTGCCGCCGCCCGTGGACGCGGTCCTCGCCGCCGTACGGACGGTGCCGCGCGGCCAGTTGCGGCCGGTGTCCTGGCTCGCCCGGGAGGCCGGCGGCCTCCCGCCGCACACCGTGCTCGCCGCCCTGGCCGCCAACCCCGTCAGCGTCCTCGTCCCCACCTACCGGATCACCGACGAGCGCGGGCTGCCGCACGACATCGGGTACGGTACGGCGGCCGGTGCCGCGCTGCGGGCGGCGGAGGCGATCGACGCCGACCGGGTCGCGGAACTGGCCCGGCGGGAAACGGTCTTCCTCGGCAGCGACACCACCCGTATCTATTGCCACCCGACCTGCGCCCACGCCCGGCGGATCACCGAGCGGCACCAGGTGCCCTTCCGGTCCGCGAGCCAGGCCCGGCACGCGGGCTACCGTCCGTGCAAGAGCTGCCGGCCGGCGGCATGACCACGGCCCGGGCCCTTCCCAGGTCCGCACCGCCCCCGCGTGCGGACCGTTCCCACCGCCCCCGGGCGACCACCAGGAGAACGATGACCAGCGACAACCCGGACCGGCTCGACAGCGTCGTGACGGCCTGCCACACCACCCCGATCGGCCGCCTCACGCTCGCCGCCTCCGAACAGGCCCTGCTCTACTGCGGTTTCGCCCCGTCCGAGCAGCTGCTCCGGCTGCTCGCCCCGGTCTGCCGCACCACCACCGACGAGGCGGCCGCCCCCGCCGGATCAGCCGCCGCGCTGGTGCTGGAACGCACCCGGGCGCAGCTCGACGCGTACCTCGACGGGCGGCGCCGCGGCTTCGAGCTGCCGGTGGACATGCGGCTGGCCACCCCCTTCCGCCGCGAGGTCGTCCTCGCGGTGGACACCCTGGCCCCCTACGGCGCCACCACCACCTACGGCGCGCTCGCCGCGGGCATCGGCCGGCCGGGCGCGGCACGGGCGGTGGGCACCGCGCTCGGCGCCAACCCGCTGTGCGTGGTGCTGCCCTGCCACCGGGTGGTGGGCGCCGCCGGGAAGTTCACCGGCTATGCCGGCGGCGCCCACGCCAAGCAGTTCCTGATCGACCTGGAGAGCTGACCGCCCCACCCGGCGGCAGGCGTCAGCCCGCCCAGGCCAGGCGCACCGCGAAGCCGAGGAAGAGCACGCCGAGCACCCCCTCCGCGGCCTGCCGCCATCGGCCGCGGCGCCCGGCGTCGCGCTCCTGCCGCCGGGCGCCGCGGGTGCGCAGCAGGTCGGTGGAGACGATCAGCACCGTCAGCCAGGCGGCCGCCAGCGCCAGGTAGACCGCCGCGAGCAGTGCCACGGTGCGCTGCGCCGGGTCGTGCCGGCCGGCGAACTGCGGCAGGTAGGCGAGCAGGAACACGCCGACCTTGGGGTTGCTGCCGGTGGACAGCAGCCCCAGGCCGTAGCTGCGGCGCAGCGAGAACCGCCCGCCAGGACCGTCAGGACCGGCCGGGCCGTCCTGGCCGCCGGCCGGCCGGCACGCGGCGGCCAGCGCCCGCACCCCCCACACCAGCAGCACCGCCGCGCCGGTCCACCGCATCGCCGTCCACACCGCCGGATTGCCGCGCATCACCACCGACACCCCGGTCAGCGCCAGCAGGGCGTGCCCCGCGCCGGCGGTGACCATGCCGGCGGCGCCCGCGAACGCCGGGGCGCGGCGGCCGCTGCGGAGCACCAGGTGCACCGCCAGCACGGCGTCCGGCCCCGGCGAGACGATCACCAGCAGCGAGGTGGCCAGGAAGTACGGCGATACGGTGGTCAGCACGCCGGCTCTCCGCCGCCCGCCGCGCACAGCGCCGCCGCCACCGGGACGTGGCGCACCCGGGTCGGCGTGCCGGGCGGCACGCTGAACACCGCGGTCACGCTGCCCCCGCGCCGCACCGACGCCACCTGGCGGCGCAGCCGGGCCACCGAGACGCGGCCGCCGTGCCAGGGGCACCGCACCTGCCTGCCGTCCGCCGAGACGTCGGCCAGGTGCAGCGGGCCGCCGCGGTGCGGGCAGGCGGCGCCCATCACGAAGCCGCCGGACGCGGTGCGGGCGTACACGTAGGGGGCGTCCGCGACCTCCACGCAGTTGCCGGCGCCCGTCGCGGCGAAGGTCACGACAAGCACGACGTGTGATCCCCCACCGAGTAGATCTGGTAGACGCACTCGTCGGACTCGATGATCGCGCCGTGCAGCCGGTTCTTCAGGATCACGACGCCTTCGCCGGCCTCCAGGATCACGTGCGAGTCGAAGCCGCTGACGAACTTCATCGTCCCGGAGACGATGTGGCACAGCTCGTCGCCGTCGTGGCAGTGGGTGTTGGACAGTTCGCCGAACGGCTCGACGATGTCGGCCAGCGGCGGGTTGATCCGGCCGCTGGTGATCGCCTCGTGGACCGGCGCGTGCAGCTTGCGGCACTCCGGCTGCCCGTCCATCCAGGCGATCTGCGCGGCGAAGTCCTGGTCGGAGACCTCCAGCAGGGCGCGGTACTCCTCGATGCCGCGGACCATCTCGGGGATCACGCTCTCGCCGTGCTCCTCCAGCACCGGCAGCAGCAGCTTCTCCAGCGCCATCCGCCCGTGGTGCTGGTCGATGTGCACGTGCTCGGTGAAGTACGTGGTGTCGACGCGGTCGCCGAAGACCTCGGTGAGTGTGCTGACCGCGTGCCGGCACCAGTCCACGAGGCTGGACTCGGTGTAGTAGAGCGCGCCGAGGTAGCGGAAGAACAGCTCGTGGTTCTTGCCCAGGTAGTGGAAGTAGTTGTTCATCAGCAGGCTGCTGTTGAGGTAGTACTGCCAGTACCGGTGCAGGTCGGAGCCGAGGCCGACCGACTCCAGGGTCTGCTCGTACAGCCGGCTGTGCTTGGTGGCGTGCACGCCGTACCCGTACTCGTCGATGATGATCTTGAACCACTCGGACTGGGCGGCGCCGTAGTTGCCCAGGACGTTGCGGATCATCGGCGACGCCTCGGACAGGAAGTCGGGCGCGAGCTGGATGAGCCACATGCGGGCCGCGCGCTCGCGGTCGGTGGACGACAGGATCGCCTGCTCGGTCCGCGACGGCCCGGCGGCCGCACCGGCGTCCAGCGACTCCACGTAGGCGAGGAACGACTCCTTGGTCCACGGGCCGGAGACGTCGACCTCCTCGTCGAGGAAGCCGAAGGCGTAGCGCTCCAGCGCCGGGCGGATCGCCTCGCCCAGCGCCCGGTTGCCGGGGTCGTAGTAGCGGTGGAAGTCCTCGGCGCGGTCGCCGAGCCCGGACTTCGGCAGGAAGACCAGGTCGGCCTCGTAGATGCTGGTGAGCAGCCGCCCGGCGGCCAGGCTGGAGTAGTTGAGGATGTCGGCCCGGGCGGGCGGCTTGCTGAAGTCCAGGTGCCGCAGCACCTGCGGGCGCAGCTGGCGGCGGTAGGGGTTGTCGTGGTTCTGCCAGTCCTCGTTGTCCAGGTACAGCGGGTTGGTGGCGTACCGCAGGACGGCGTCGCGCAGTTCGTCGCCTTCCAGGGCGAACGGCCGGTAGGCGGGCAGGGAGTGGCTCATCGCGGGCTCCTCTCGAGGGGGCGGGCGGATGCGGGGTGTGCGGTGTGCGGGGTGCAGGTGCGGGGACAGCGGCTAGCGGGCCGTCAGGCGGCTGTCGGACCAGGACAGTTCGAGGTCGAACAGCCCGCCCGGGCGCAGCACCGCGCTCCCGTCGAGCGGGACGAGGGCCTGGGACCAGTGCGAGGCGGTCTTCTCCGGCTCGTTGCCGAGCACGATGCCCTCGCCGTAGTCCAGCGCGAACCACACGACGAGCCCGTCGGCCCGGCCGCCGTCCGTCACCGGCAGCGACACCCGCCGCGAACCGGGCAGCAGCGGCGCCGCGCGCAGGTCCCACCGCGCCAGGGGCGCCCGCTGCGACAGCGTGCGGTGCGGCCAGGTGTTCAGGCGTACGGGGAAGTGGCCCGGGGTGGCGACCGTGTTCATCAAGGACACGTCGTAGTCGGCGGCGGACCGCACCCGGTTCAGCCCGGCCACCGCGGCGCTCTCGATGAGCTGGCCGTGCAGTTGCGCGCCGGCCGGCAGCATCAGTCCGCCCGGCGCCAGCAGGTGCTCGCGCGCGTGCCGGACGGCGGGGAACAGCCCCTCGCCGACCAGCCCGCAGTCGACGATCTCCGAGATGAGCACGTCCGCGCGGCGCGGCAGGTCCCCGCCGACCGACAGCGCGGTGGAGCGCCGGGGGACCACGGTGACGGCGTCGGACATGCCGTGCCGCGCGATCGTCTGCCGGGCGATCTCCGCCATCAGCGGGTTCTCCTCGCAGGTGACGACGTGTCCGGCGCCGGCCTTGACCGCCGCCATCGCCAGGAACCCCGTCCCGGTGCCGATCTCCAGCACCAGGGACCCGGACGGGATCTGCTTGTGCAGCGCCAGGGCCAGCGCCTCGTTCCGCTCGGTGTCGTTCAGCATCGGGAAGTGCCAGCGCGGGATCGAGCGCCGGGCGATGTCGGTGAAGCCGTCGGACTGCGGCGTCCCGGCCCGGGCCAGCGCCTCGGCGGTCTCCTCGGCCAGGCGGCTGAGCTCCCACGCCCTGGTCTGCAAGGACGCCAGGGCCAGCCGGGCGGACGGCGACGACCAGGCAGGGGTGCTGTCGGTGCCGACGGCGTGGTCGGCGCTGTCCGGCGGGGCGAGGTCCGCGGCGGCCCCCGCGGCGGGACTGTTCTGCACGGAGTCGGTCATGCTGTCGAGCACACTCCTTCGTGGTGCTCCAGGGGGATCAACAGGGGCGGCGGTGCGCCGCGGGTTCCCGCGTCCGGTACGCGGCCGGCGGCCGCGCCCTCGGCGGGCACGGCGCAGCGGCAACCGGAACGTGCGGAGTACGGCTGCCGACGAGGTCAGGGCAGCTGAGGATGCGGGCCTGACGCGGCCCGGTCCGGGCGCGCGGCGGTCACGCCCGGGTGCGGGGACAACACGCCGCGCGGAAGGGCGGGAACAAAGGGCGCGGGTGGCTGTGCGCGCGCCGGCAGAAGGTCGCTCTGGAATCGTTCATCAATTCCTCCCGCGTCTCAGGACGGTCGGGGGCGTATCGCTGCCGAGGGCAGCCCCCTCAAACGGTCGGTCCCGTCCGCAAGATGCTCTTCCGTGTCGGCCGGAGAAATACTGATCAGAGCGCGCGACTGAATCAATAAAGTCGGCGGGACGGCACCCAACATAAGCCAGCCCGGGGGAAGTGAAAACTGATTCCCGCAGGTTCCGGTCGTTGCGTGAATGGCCGGTAGTGGCCTAGGGAGAGATTCCGGATTCCGGTGCGTGAATTCGATCAACTGCCGCGGTGATCGCGTGTTTCCGGAAATCGATCTCCGGGGCGCCGGGGGCCCCGGCGCCGGGCCCCGGGTGCCGGCCGGCCGCGCGGGGGCCGCAGGAGCCAAACGGCGTGGTCACCCCCGGGAGCACTCCGGCCCGCCCGTCGCGGCGGGAACGCCGCCGCGCCCGGCCCGCGCCGCCGCCGCGGGCTGCGCCGGCGGGCGCGGGCGCGGTGCCGGCGGGCCGCTCGCCGCTCCGCGGTGGCCGCCCGCCGCTCAACAGCGCTCACCAGTGGCCGAGTTGTGACGCAGGCCACCCCGGCGCGGGCGGGCGCATCCGGCGGTTTCTGTACCTCTGCCCGACCGCCCGCGTCCCCCGGCGTACGCCCCCGGGGCCGGTCGGGGGCCGGCGGGAGCCCTCCGGGGGCCGGGTGCGGGGAATCAGGACGCGTCGAGCCAGGCGTGGCCGGCGGCCTTGATGTCGGCCTCCAGGGCGCTGCCGCGGGTGGGGAACTCCCGCACGATCGGGAAGCCGGACTTCACCAGCAGGTAGGCCAGTGCGGCGTACTCGCGCGGGAAGCCGCGTACCGCCTCCTCGTCGATCTCGTGGACCTTGGTCAGGAAGTTGAAGTAGCTCATGTCGTAGAAGCTCTGGCGCTTGGCGATGCGCCACTCGCCGTCGCGCTTCTCCACCTGGTCCCAGAAGCGGTTGTGCGCGGTGGCGCCGAGTTCCAGGTCGGTGTTCTCGGCGAGGACCATCGCGTTGGTCTCCACCAGGGCGCGGTCGCCGTTGAAGGTGATCGAGGGCCCCGCGATGACGTGCTTGGTGCGCAGGGCGGACGCGCCCATGCGCGCCGATCCGTCGACGAAGTCGGTGGCCAGCCCGTCGAACCAGGTGATCTCGACGGTGGCGCCCGGGTGGAAGAGGTCGCGCAACCGGTCCCACTCGCTCAGGTCGCGGTGAATCCAGCCGGTCATCAGATCGGCGATGGCCGCGCGGTCCTCGAGGCGTGTGCCCATGGTGTGCTGCTCCTGTAAATAGAGAACGATTCAGTTTCTTAAAGCCACGTTACACCCCGCTGCCGATCGACGCGCGCAGAGGTCAGGGGCTATAACGGGGAGGGTGACCGCCTCTCCAGCAGCCCCCACCCCGCCGCCGCCGGCCGGCGGCAGGGCCCCGGGAACCCGCCGGCGCGGCGCGGAGCTGACCCGGGCGATCTACCGGGCGACGCTGGAGGAGCTGGCCGCGAGCAGCTTCGAGGAGCTGAGCTTCGAGAAGATCGCGCCGCGGGCCGGCACCGGGAAGTCCGTGCTGTACCGCCGCTGGAGCACCACCGCGGAACTCGTCCTGGACGCGCTGAAGGACGAGGACGCGGGACTCGGCCGGCTCACGGCGCCGGACACCGGCACCCTGCGCGGCGACCTGCTGTTCCTGCTCACCAGGTTCGCCCGGGTGCTGGACGAGCCGCGCGGGCGGGCGCTGCGGCCCCTGCTGACCCAGCGCCCGCGCCACCCCGAGCTGTTCGCCCGGATCATGGACCAGGTCGTGCTTCCGCACCGGGCACTGCTGCTGGACTGCATCCGCGCCGCCGTCGACCGTGGCCAGGCCGCCCCGGAGCGGGCCACCGTCCGCACCGCCTCGGTGGGCCCGCGGCTGATCGTGGCCGAGTCGATCGACCGCGGTTCCGTCCCGGACGAGGAGGTCAGGGCCGTGGTCGACGAGGTCCTGCTCCCGCTGCTGGCGCCGTAGCCTCCCGGTGGTAGCCGCCGCGGGTAGCAGTCGGCGGGCAGGTCAGCGGCGTCGGCGCAGCGGGCCATCGCGTCGACATGCGCGCTGAGCTGCGCGTATCCTGATTCTTCCGGTCGACTCGGCCGACTGAACGCGCGACCACCGGGACGCGCACGGCGAAGACCTAACCCCTGCCGGTGTCCGGCTCGCGGCTCAAGGACAGCCCTGCGTGATCGAGGGCGGCGAGGTGGCTGTTCCAGACCAGGGTGTCGAAGAACGCGGAGCCCAGGTCGGGCAGTTCGGCGATGTCCTCGGGAGGCAGCACCTCGGGCAGCCGCGGGCCGGCGGCACTGCGGAGCGTCATCACCGCCAGGGTCTCCACGGCCAACGCGCGGACCACCGCCTGCTCGACGCTGGTCCCGGTGGCGACGATTCCGTGGCCGCGCAGGATCGCCACCGGTCGGTCTCCGAGCGCCTCGGCCACCTCCCGCCCGAGTTCCGGCCGCGTGACCAGCACACCGCGCGGGTAGACCGGGATACCGTCCAGGGCCATCCGCATGGCGGGGATGTCGTAGGCGCCGACGATCGGACGCAGCGGGAGGCCCGCAAGGTCTGCGGCGACCACGTGGGGCGGATGCACGTGGACGACCGCGGACACGTCCGGCCGTGCCCGCAGGACCTCACGGTGGATGGGCAGTTCGTTGGGCACCCGGTAGCCCTCGGGCACTTCCGGTTCCCCGGACAGCGCCACCGGGTGGACGTCCCCCGGCTCGGTGAAGAGCAGACCGCGTTCCCGCGGGCCGCGGCAGCGGACGTGGAGGCCGTCGCCGTCGCCGGTGCGTACGGAGATGTGGCCGAGGATGTCGGCGGCCAGGCCCCGGAAGGCGAGGATGCGGCAGCCGAGGGCTACGGTATCGGGCGCGGTATCGGGTGCTGCGGTGGTCATGGGCCTTCCCTTGCAGAACTGCAGGACTTTCTCCCCGAGGCCCTCCGCCTCGGTCAGTCCTGGGCTTCGGTGACTTGCTGTTGCGTTTGGTGCCCGAGCCACCGTACGTGGCGGGCAGCCGCCGCCGTCCGACCGGCCTGCGCGCGGCCCCGGTCCCCGTGATCCGGCAGGGGTAGGTCCGCTCGTACGCGGCCTTGTCGAGGCGGGCCACCGGCCCGAAGGCGGCCACGCCGGCGCCGGACATGGTGGGCTGGAGGGAGGTGTCGTACTGGTTGAAGAAGTAGTTCGCGACGGGGTGGCGTGTACGCATCATTTCGGCGGAGGTCGCCTGCCGGCGAGCGGTGCGGCGCGGGCGGGCGCCGCTCGCCGCAGGTCGGGACCGCCAAGCCGGGCGGCTACAGGACGAAGGTGTCGGAGGCGGCGGCGAGCACCAGTTCCTCCGCGGTGCGCCGGTGTTTCACCAGGTGCTGCTCGTGCTGGTAGCGGGCGAAGGTCTCCAGTGCCTTGCGGTTGCGCTCCAGGCCGTAGTCCCACCAGCCCTCCCCGAGGGCTTCCACGGTGGCGGCGAGGTGCTCCTGCAGCCACGGCAGCATGACCTTCAGGGCGCTGCGGTAGCGCAGGTCCGCGTAGGCGATGTCCAGCGACTCCTCGAACGCCTTGGTCAGGGAGCGGGCCACCCAGGGGTGCCGCTCGGCGATCTCCCGGCGTACGGCCACGACGTGCATGATGGGGAAGATCCCGGTGCGGGCGTAGTAGGCGCGCTCCTCGGCCGCGAAGTCCTCGAAGAGGTGGCGGATATGGGGCTCGCGGCCCATGCACGACGGCTGGCTGGCGCTGTAGATCGCGTCGATCTCGCCGTCCGCCAGCATCCGGGACAGCGTCTGGCCGGCTCCGAGCGGGGTGATCCGGACCGAGTCCGGCAGGTCGAGCGGGAGCTTCTCCGGCCGGCCCGGCTGCTCGATCCCGCCGGTGAAGTAGTGCACCGACTCGACCGGGACGCCGTACTCCTCGGCCATGATCCCGCGTTGCCACACGGCCGCGGTCATCTGGTACTCGGGGATGCCCACCCGCTTGCCGACCAGGTCGGCCGGAGACTCGATACCGCTGCGGGAGTTGACGTAGATGGACTGGTGGCGGAAGAAGCGGGACGGGAAGACCGGCAGCGCCACGAACGGCGGGTCGTCCCGATCGAGCGTCATCGCGTAGCTGGAGAGGCTGAGTTCGCTGACGTCGAACTCGCGGTGGCGCAGCTGGCGGTAGAAGGTCTCCTCGACGCCGAGCGGAAGGAAGGTGAGGTCGATGCCTTCCGGCCGCACCCGGCCGTCCTGAAGGGCGCGCATCCGGTCGTAGTCGCCGCAGGCGAAGGAGAGGCGGAGTCGGTGGGTCACGGGTAGGACACCTCCATGGTGGGGCCGGTGCGGGGCGCGCCGGTGCGGCGGGCCAGGGGCACGCACAGCAGCAGCGCGAGCAGGGCGCAGGCCCCGCAGACGGCGAATCCGGTCAGGTAGGACGCGAGGGCGGGCAGCCCGGCGGGGGTGGTGAGCGAGGTGAACAGGACGCCGGCGATGGCGCTGCCGGCCGAGTTGCCGACCGCGTACATCACGACGGACAGGCCCAGGGCCACGCCGGACTCCGCGGGCGCCACCGCGCGCAGCACCAGGAGTTGGGTGGCGGCCAGGGTGACCGCGAGCCCCATGGCGTCGAAGCCGAGTGCGACCAGTTCGACCAGCGGCACCGCGTGGCCCGCGGCGAAGCCGAGGAATCCGACGCAGATGGCGGCGAAGCCCACCGCCGCGGTCAGCACCAGTCCGCGCGGACGCAGCCGGCGCAGCACCACGATGCCGGCGACGCTGCCGAGGGCCTGCGGCAGGGCGAACCAGCCGGCGGCCAGCGCGCTCCAGCCGTAGCCGAAACCGGTGGCGGACGGGGTCTGGGCGAGGCGGGTGACGGCCGACAGCGAGCCGTAGATGCCCACCGCGATCAGGAAGGTCATCAGGTAGGGGAGCGCCACAGCCGGTCTGGTCAGATAGCCGACGTCGATCAGCGGTGTGCGCGTGGAGCGTTCGTAGCGCCACCAGACCGCGCCGACCGCGACGCCGCCCACCAGCAGGGCGAGTACCGCCGCCGAGGACCAGCCCCAGGTGGGGCCCTCGCTCAGGCCCAGCAGGAACGCGCCCAGCGCGACCGCGAGGAGCAGCGCACCCGGCACGTCGAGGCGGCCGGCGGCGCGCAGCGGCGAGTCCCGGACGGTGAGGGCGGTGGCCACCAGGCCGATCAGCCCGGCCACCGCGCCGACGGCGAAGTAGACGTGCCAGCCGTTCTCCTGCCGGCCGGTCAGCGCGCCCAGCAGCAGGCCGCCGGAGATGCCGAGGCCGGTGCCGACGTGGATCGCGCTGATCGCGGTGTGCGCGCGGGCGGGCGGCAGGGTGTCGCCGGCAACCGCCTCGGGCAGGGCGAGCATGGGCAGTTGGGCGCCGATCAGCACGCGGCCGGTGATCAGCAGCGGCAGGTTCTCCGCGAACGTGCACAGGGTGCAGCCGACGACGACCAGGGCCATGGCGATCAGGATCGCGGTCTTCTTGCCGATGATGTCGGCCAGCCGGGACAGCACCGCCAGGAAGATCGCGCCGGACAGCAGACCCGAGGTGAGGACCCAGGAGGTCGCCGTGGCCGAGGCGTGCAGCGAGCGGCCGATCGACGGCAGCAGCGGGATCAGGCCGACCTGCACCAGTTGCAGGGCGAAGCCGAGATAGGTCAGCGTGCCCACGGCCAACCGGCCGTTGACAGTATTCGGAGCTGCCATGGGGATGTCCCTCCTCATTGAAGGAGCGGTGGGTGCCGCGTACGCTAGGCGTGCCCCAATGTTTATGTCAACGCTTACGTAACGCCTTACGTACAGAAGGCCGCGGGAGATGGAGTCGGAGTGTCGCTGCGCCACGCACTGCTGGGCCTGCTCGATTCGGGGCCGAGGACCGGTTACGAACTGGCCCGGCTCTTCGACGCCTCCGCGCATCGCGTCTGGCACGCCACCCATCCGCAGGTCTACACCGAGCTGCGCAAGATGGAGGCGGACGGCCTGGTCACCGCGGAGGAGCAGCCGCGCGGCGGCCCGGAGGCCCGCGCGGTCAAGCGCGCCTACGGGCTGACCGGCGCCGGGCGCGACGAGCTGGCGGCCTGGGTCGGCGCCCCCGAGGAGCCCCCCGCCCTGCGCGACTCCGGCCTGCTGCGTACCACGTACCTGGAGTACACCGACCCGGAGGGCGCCCGGCGCCACTTCCGTCTGCACCGTGACCACTACGCGCGGATGGGCGAGTACTGGCGGCAGGAGGCGCGCCGCCTGGAACGGCACGAGAGCGATCTCCTGCGGGCCCGGCTGGACCAGGCCCCTCCAGGGCGGCACCAGGCCATCGTCCGCTACAAGGTGCACGTCTACCAGGGTCTGGCCGAGCGCGCGGATGCCGAGATCGCCTGGGCCGAGAAGGGCCTGGCCCTGGTCGACGAACTCGGCGATGAGTCCGTCGAGTTCGGTTCCCCGACTGGTGAGGGAGCGTCGCTCTGACGAGTCGACCCAGTTGATCGGATACGTCCCGCCCGCCCCGCCGCCAGGAGCGGGCGCCGTGGCCCTGCCGGCAGGGGAGGGGCGCCGCGGGAGTGTGTCGCGGCCTTCGGCGAGCAGCCCGGCGAGCGCCCTGGTGCGGCGCGCCCATGGCTCCCGTCCCTGCCCGATGACCGGGCTGACATCGTGCCGCTCCGGGACCGGTCCGCGGGGATGGCCGGTGATCGGCGTACCAGGGCGGTGGGGGAGCGGAAGCCGACCGCGGTCAGCAGCGCGAAGTCGCCTCCCGTCCGGGAGCTCGACGGCGACCTCGCAGGCGCCGTGGTGGTGGACATCTCCAACTCAAGCCGGATGAGAGCCGAGGAGCTTGCAAGGGGCGCCACCGCGCGCGGGTGGGCCTCGGCGGCCACCTTGGGTTCTCCCACTTCACCGTGCTCACCGGCTTCTCTGCGAAGTCCAGCGGTGCACGGCGTAGTTCAAGGCCGCGACGAAGGTCTTGCGCTTGCGGCGTCGCCGTCGCTCCGAGAGCCGCTTTCCCGTCCAGCCGCAGCTTGAAGGCGTCCAGCATCTCCGGCACCCCGAGCGGCTCCTTCAAATCCTTCAGCGGCCGGGACGTCTTCGCCACCCCCCGAGCACCCGGGTGCGGAGGTCACTGGGTCTGCTCGGCGGCGGTGAACAGTTCGACGAAGCCGAACGGTGCGCGGTCGCCGAGCAGAAGGTCCAGCATGGCGTGTGCCTGAGCGTAGAAGGGTTCGGTGCGGGCGAACAGGGCCTCTTCGTAGGCGGTGAGAGCCGCGTGGATGTCGTCGGGGTGGGCGGCGACGGCCTTGCCGAGTTCGGCGCCGTCGAACATCGCCAGGTTCGCGCCGTCGCCGGACGGCGGCATCAGGTGTGCGGCGTCGCCCAGGAGCGTCACGCCGGGGACGCGTTCCCACCGGTGTCCGTCGGGGAGCGTGTGGATCATGCGCGCGACCGGCGCGGTCTCGCCGTCGGTGATCAGTGCGGTGAGTTCGGGTGCCCATCCGTCGAACTCGGCCGCGACGCGGGCGGTGGCGGTGGCGGCGTCGGTGAAGTCGATGCCGGCGACCCACTCGGCGGATCGGTTCAGCTCGACGTAGGTGTGCAGGACGTTCCCCGCCTCGCGGTGCGCGGCGATTCCCGTACCCGGTGCCAGCGCGCACATCGCGCCGGCTCCGACCGCCTCGGCCGTCGCGGCGTGCCGCTCGTCGGCGTCGTGGAGGTAGGTCTCGATGAAGGTGGTGCCGGTGTAGCTCGGTTCGGCGTCCGACAGCAGCGGGCGGACCTTCGACCAGGCGCCGTCGGCGCCGACCAGCAGAGCGCTGGTCACGGTCGTGCCGTCCGCGAACGCCAGCTCGTGCCGGCCCTCGCCCAGCGGCCGGACGCCGGTGACCTTGCGTCCCCATTGGACCGTCTGGTCGGGGAGGGAGTCGAGCAGGATGCGGCGCAGGTCTCCGCGGAGCAGTTCGGGGCGCCGTCCCGTGCCGTCGTCCGGCTGGTCGAAGAGCACCTTGCCGTGCTGGTCGAGGATGCGCATCGCCTCGGCGCCCTCGTGGATGACCGAGCGGAACTCCTCGGTGAGGCCGGCGTCGGCCAACGCGCGTTGCCCGTCCTCCTCGTGGATGTCGAGCTGGCCGCCCTGCGTGCGGGATGCGGCGGAGGGGTCGGCCTCGTAGACGGTCGCGGGGATGCCGTGGACGTGCAGTACCCGGGCGAGGGTCAGGCCGCCGAGGCCGGCGCCGACGATGGCGATCGGGGGGTGGGCGGTGTTCATGGGCTTCCTCTTTTCCGCACGGGCGGCACTGTGCTGCACCGAGCCATTATGGATCGGTGTTCCATAATGATTATGGAACGCCGTTCTAGGCGTGTCAAAATGAGGTCATGCCACGGACACGAGGAAGAGCACCCGCCGGAGGGCGCGCCGACGCCCTCTCACAGGAGGTCGTCGTCGGCGCGGCGATCACCCTGCTGGACGAGCTCGGCGAGCGAGGGCTCACCTTCCGGCTGCTGGCCGAACGGCTGCAGACCGGCACCGGCGCTCTGTACTGGCACGTGGCGAACAAGGACGAGCTCGTGGCGCTGGCCGCCGACCAGGTGCTCGGCCACGCCATGGCCGCGGCTCAGCTCCCCGCGGAAGGCGCCGGCTCCGCGCTGCGCGCGCTGGGCATCGCCGTCTTCGACGGCCTCGACCGGCACCCGTGGGCCGCCTCCCACCTCACCGCGCCCACCGCCCTGCACCACGGGCTGCGCCTGCTCGATCGCATCGGCACGCTCGTCGCGCGCACCGGGCTGCCCGCGGAGCGGCAGTTCGCCGTCTCCACGGTGATCTTCTACTACGTCACCGGAGTCGGCGCCCGCATCATCGCACCGGCCGTCACCGTCGGCGCGGTCACCAGCCGGGAGGACTTCCTCGCCCGGGCCGGCGAGCGCTGGAGCAGCCTCGACCCCGACGAGTACCCCTTCCTGGCCGGCGCCGTGGAGGACCTGCGCGGCCACGACGACCGCGACCAGTTCGTCACCGGCCTCGACATGCTCCTGAACGGCCTCCACACGACCACGGACCCGACACCGCCGGCGTGACCGAAACCCCGCCGGCGACGGACCGCCGGCGAGCTGGAGCAGGAGGACGACGATCCGTGCGCCGGCACGGCGGAACAGCCGTTGCGGTGGGAGACGGGAAACGCCGGACCAGCCGCACGCCTCGGAGCGCTCGCCGGCCGCGCCGCGCTGGGTCCCGAACGCAGGCACCGCCGCGCGAGGCCCCCGACTCAGGGTGCTGCGGCGTCGTCAGGCGAGGCTGCGGGCGATTCCCCGGGCGGCGACACGCAGGGCCGCCACCAGCCGCGGGCGGGTGCGCCGCAGGTCGGGCACGACGAAGCCGACGGAGGCGACGACGCGGTCGGCGACAACGACCGGTACGGCGACCGAGCAGGCGCCCGGCGACATCTCCTCGACGGTCGTGGCGAAGCCGTCGGCGCGCACCCGGTCGAGCTGCTGCCGCAGCCGCGCCGGCGCCGTCACCGTGTACGGCGTGAACCGGCGCAGCCGCTCGCCCAGGACCGCCTGCCGCACCTCGGCGGGCCCGTACGCGAGCAGGACCTTGCCGACCCCGGTGCAGTACAGGGGCAGGCGCGAGCCGATGGTGCTCACGATCGGGACCGACGCGTGGCCCGCGAGCCGGTCGACGTACAGCACCTCGGTCCCGTCGCGGACCGCCAGGTGCACGGTCTCCAGGGTCGCCCCGTAGAGGTCGTGCAGGAACGGCGAGGCGGCCTCGCGCAGACCGGTCTGGACCGGGGCGAGCATGCCGAGGTCCCACAGCCGCCGGCCGACGACGTACGCGCCGGTGTCGAGACGGCGCAGGGCTCCGCACGCCACCAGTTCCGCGGCCAGCCGGTGCGTGGTGCTCAGCGGCAGGCCGGACCGGGTCGCGATGTCGGTCAGCCGCAGGGTCCGGTGGCGCTCGCCGAAGGCCCCCAGGAGCGCGAAGACGCGCGCGGTGACGGAAGGCGTCGACATCGGGGCCTCCTTCCGCTCAGTGGAAGTCCAGAGTGGATGCGGACACCGCGGCGGCGCCAGGGTGACGGCTATGAGCTTCACCACCCAAGCGCAGATCTCGGCCGAGATCGCCGAGATAGCAGCGGCCCCCGGCCAGGACGCCGTGCCGCAGCCGCGGATCGACTATCCGCCGTACCGTTCCAGCGTCCTGCGCCACCCGACCAAGAACCCCCGGCACGCCGACCCCGAGACGATCGAGCGCTGGGCTCCCTGCTTCGGCCACCGCGACGTGCACGCGCTGGAGGCCGACCTCACCATCGGGGCCGGCCGCGGGCCCGAGCCGGACTTCTCCGGCGAGCCGATCGGCGAGCGGATGACGGTGTCCGGCCGGATCGTCGACGGCGACGGGCGGCCGGTCGCCGGCCAGCTCGTCGAGATCTGGCAGGCCAACGCCGCCGGCCGCTACATCCACAAGCACGAGCAGCACCCGGCGCCGCTCGATCCCAACTTCACCGGCGTCGGCCGCTGCCTCACCGGAGCGGACGGGTCCTACCGCTTCCTGACCATCAAGCCGGGACCGTATCCGTGGGGCAACCACCGCAACGCCTGGCGGCCCGCGCACATCCACTTCTCGATCTTCGGGAACGCGTTCACCCAGAGGCTCGTGACCCAGATGTACTTCCCCGGTGATCCGCTCTTCGCGCTCGACCCGATCTACCAGTCGATCACCGACCAGAAGGCGCGCGACGCGCTCGTGGCCACCTACGACCACGACCTGACGGTGCCCGAGTTCAGCACCGGCTACCGCTGGGACGTCGTCCTCACCGGCAGCGGCCGCACCCTGATGGAGCCCGAGGAGGCTGCGCAGTGATCACCCCCGGACAGACGGTCGGCCCCTTCTTCGGCTACGCGCTCCCCTACGACGGCGACAGCGAACTCGTGCCCGCCGGCCGCGCCGACGCGATCCGGCTGCACGGCACCCTCTTCGACGGCGCCGGTGAGCCGATCCGGGAGGCGCTCGTGGAGATCTGGCAGCCCGACGCGCGAGGCAACGTCCCGCGGGAGCCGGGCTCGCTGCACCGCGACGGCTGGACCTTCACCGGCTGGGGCCGGTGCGAGGCCGACCGGACCGGCCACTACTCGTTCTCCACGGTGCTGCCCGGCGCCACCGACGAGGGCAGGGCCCCGTTCTTCGCGGTCACCGTCTTCGCCCGCGGGCTGCTCGACCGCCTCTTCACCCGCGCCTACCTGCCCGGCCACCCCGCCAACGCGGCCGATCCGCTGCTGTCGTCGCTGCCGGCCGGAGAACGTGATTCCCTGGTCGCCGTGAAGGAACCCGACGGACTGCGGTTCGACATCCACCTCCAGGGCGAGCGCGAGACGGTCTTCCTGACCCATGGCTGATCTGTTGTGGCCGGGCGGCGAGCGAGCCGGCGACATCTTCACCGACGCCGCGTTCCTCGCCGCCATGGTCCGTGTCGAGCAGGCCTGGCTGGACGCGCTGGCCGGCGCCGGACTCGCGGCGCCGGTGTCCCTGGTCGCGCCGGACGCCGACGTCGTCGCGGCCGGCGCGGAGTCGGGCGGCAACCCGGTCATCCCCCTGGTGTCGGCGCTGCGCCGGCAATCGCGCGACGTCCACCGGGGCCTGACGTCGCAGGACGTGCTCGACACCGCCCTCGTGCTGTGCCTGCGCGACGCCGTGCGCGCCGTCGAAGGGGCGCTGTCCCGCCAGGCCGCCGCACTCGCCGGACTGGTCCGCGCCCATCGCGGGACCGTCATGGCCGGGCGCACCCTGACGCAGTACGCCGTGCCGATCACCTTCGGGCTGAAGGCCGCCACCTGGCTGAACGGGGTGACCGCGGCCGCCGACCGGCTCACCAGGTGCGCCCCGCTGCCCGCGCAGCTCGGGGGCGCCGCCGGCACCCTGGCCGCGCCGGACGCCCTCGCCGACGGCCCCGACGGGGCACTGCGGCTGGTCGAGGACACCGCCGGTCGGCTGGGTCTGCCGGTGTCGGCGCCGTGGCACACCGAGCGCTCCGTCCTGACGGAGCACGCCGACGCGCTCGTGGCCTGCGCGGATGCCTGGGGCCGGATCGCCGGGGACGTGGCCCTGCTGTCCCGCCCGGAGCTGGGCGAACTGCGCGAGGCCGACGGCGGCGGCTCCTCGACCATGCCCGGCAAGAGCAACCCGGTGCTGTCCGTCCTGCTGCGCCGGCACGCCCTGGCGGCGCCCGGTCTGGCCGCGACCCTGCACACCGCCGCCGGTTGCTACGTCGACGAGCGGCCGGACGGCGCCTGGCACGCCGAGTGGGACACCCTGCGGCTCCTGGCACGGCGCACCGTCGTGGCCGCCTCGCAAGCCGCCGCCCTGGTGGAGGGTCTCGTGGTCGACGCGGACCGGATGACCGCGCGGGCCGGCCAGGCAGCCTCCCAGCTGACCGCCGAGCAGCGCAGCATGGGCGGCGGTCAGGGCCCCTACCTCGGCGCGGCCGACGCCCTCACCGACGCAGCACTCAGGCGCGCCCGCCGCCTGTGGAAGGACCTCCCGTGAAGCTCTCCCTCGTCCAGCTGGCAGGCGCCGAGGGGCGCCCCACCCTCGTGGTGGGGCCGTCGCTCGGCACCTCGGTCACCGCGCTGTGGAGCCGTGCCGCCGCCCATCTCGGCGAGCGGTTCCACGTCGTCGGCTGGGAACTGCCCGGGCACGGCAGCGGCACACCCGTGCAGGACCCCTTCACCATCGCCGATCTGGCCGCCGGGGTGGTCGAGGCCGTCGACCGTACGCTGGGCGCGGTCACCTTCGGCTACGCCGGCGACTCGGTCGGCGGCGCGGTCGGACTGCAACTCGCCCTCGACGCACCGGACCGGCTGACGGGAGCCGCGGTGCTGTGCACCGGTGCGCGGATCGGCAGCGACCGGTCGTGGCACGAGCGGGCGGCGCGGGTGCGCTCCATGGGCACACCGGCCGTGGTGGAGATGTCCGCCAAGCGCTGGTTCGCCCCGGGGTTTCTGGAGCGCGAACCCGAAGCCGCCACGGCCCTGCTGCGCTCGCTCCAGGACGCCGACCGGGAAAGCTACGCCCTCGTCTGCGAGGCCCTGGCCGCGTTCGACATCCGCGGCCGGCTGTCCGCGATCGGCGTGCCGGTCCTCGCCCTGGGAGGCAGCCACGACGCCGCGACCCCGGCCGCGGTGCTCCGGGAGGAGACGGCGGCCGTACCCGGCGGGCGGTTCGTGGAACTCGACGGCGTGGCCCACCTCGCCCCGGCCGAGGCGCCGCGCACGGTCGCCGACCTGCTCACCGACTTCTTCGTCCGCGTACCGGCCCGCGACCCCGTGCACGAGGCCGGCATGAAAGTGCGCCGCGCGGTCCTCGGAGACGCCCACGTCGATCGCGCGATCGAGCGGACCGGTGACGTGACCCGGGACTTCCAGGAGTTCATCACGCGGTACGCGTGGGGGTCGGTCTGGACGCGCCCGGGCCTGGCCCGGCGGGACCGCTCGATCGCCGTGCTGACCGCGCTGGTGGCCGGACGCCACTTCGAGGAACTGGAGTTCCACCTGCGGGCCGCGCTCACCAACGGGCTCTCCCGGGAGGAGATCGTCGAGGTGCTGCTGCAGTCGGCGGTCTATGTCGGGGTGCCGGCGGCCAACACCGCATTCGGTGTCGCCGCACGGGTCCTGGCCGAGGGCTGACGCCCGCCGGGGGGTTCAGAACAGACCGCGGATGACCTCCACCGCCCGGGCCAGGTGCGGCTCTCGGCGGTCCGCACGGTGCGCGACGGCCAGTTCGATCGACGCCGATCCCGCGAGGGGCCGGTAGACCACACCGCTGAGAGCGAGTGCCGTGACCGGCTCGGGCACGACCGCGACCCCCAGGCCGCCGGCGACGAGGGTGACGAGGGTGGACGTCTCCCCGACCTCGTGCCGGATGCAGGGCTCGACGCCGGCGGCCCGCAGGAGGTCGAGCACGACGTCGTGCATCACCGAGTGCCGGTCCGCCAGGTGCACGATCAGGTCGGCGCCGGCGAGGTCGGCGGCCCGCACCCGGGACTCGGCGGCGAGCGCGTGCTCGGCGGGGAGCGCCGCCACCAGGCGCTCCTTGCGCAGGACATGGACCGACAGCGCGGGATCGGCGCCGGGCGGACGCAACAGGGCCACATCGATCGCGCCGCTGTGCAGCGCCCCCACCTGGTCCGGCACGAGCATCTCGCCGCGGAAGGCGAAGTCGATGCCCGGCAGTTCGGCGGTGAGGTGGCGCGACAGCGTCGGCAGCAGGCTGTACGTGGCCGAGCCCACGCAGCCGAGTGTGAGGTGGCCGACCACGCCGGCGGCGACCCGGCGGGCGTGGTCGGCGGCCTCGTCGATCCCGGCGAGGACCGCCCGCACCCGGTCGAGGTAGGCGCGGCCGGCGTCCGTGAGGTCCACCCGGCGGGTGGTGCGGTGGAAGAGCTCGACCCCGAGCTCGCCCTCGAGTTGCCGGATCGCCTGGGACAGCGGCGGCTGGGCCATGTGGAGCCGGGCGGCCGCGCGCCCGAAGTGGCGTTCTTCCGCGACCGCGGCGAAATACCGGAGCTGGCGTAGATTCATATCCTCAGCATCTCAATCAACGACGGAACTGATACTTCCGGATATCGGCGTGGGCGTCTAGCGTCGAGCCATGAGCAGCGCATTCCTCTACGCCGCCGTCCGCACGCCCTTCGGCAGGTACAACGGCGCCCTGTCCGACGAACGGCCCGACGACCTGTCCGCCACCGCCGTCAACGCGGTGCTCGCGCAGGCGCCGTCGCTGGCCCCCACCGCGATCGACGAGGTCGTCTGGGGCAACGCCAACGGCGCCGGCGAGGACAACCGCAACATCGGCCGGATGGCCGCGCTGCTGGCGGGGCTGCCGACGAGCGTGCCCGCCACGACCGTCAACCGGCTCTGCGGCTCGGGTCTGGACGCCGCGATGATCGGCTCCCGGGCGATCGAGACCGGCGACGCCGCGGTCGTCCTCGCCGGCGGGGCCGAGTCGATGACCAGGGCTCCGTGGGTGCTGCCCAAACCGTCACGCGCCTTCCCGGCGGGCGACGTCACCGCCGTGTCGACGACGCTGGGCTGGCGGCTGGTCAACCCGCGGATGCCCAAGGAGTGGACGGTCCCGCTGGGGGAGTGCAACGAGCAGCTCCGGGAGCGCTTCGGCATCTCCCGCGAGCGCCAGGACGAGTTCGCCGTCCGCTCCCACCGGCTCGCGCACCAGGCGTGGCAGGACGGCTTCTACGACACACTCGTCACCCCGGTCGCCGGCCTCCTCCGCGACGAGGGCATCCGGCCGGACTCGACCACCGAGAAGCTCGCCGCCCTCAAACCCTCGTTCCGGCCCGACGGCACCATCACCCCGGGCAATGCCTCCCCGCTCTCCGACGGCGCCTCCGCGGTGCTGCTGGGCAGCGAGGCGGCGGCAGCGGCCGTCGGCCGCGACCCGCTCGCCCGGATCGCCGGCAGGGGCGCGGCCGCGCTGGACCCGCAGGACTTCGGCTACGCGCCGGTCGAGGCAGCCGGCCGGGCGCTCGCCCGCGCCGGGATCACCTGGGACCAGGTGGGAGCCGTCGAGCTCAACGAGGCATTCGCCGTCCAGTCACTGGCCTGCGTCGACGCCTGGCTGAAGGACGGCCTGCGCGACCCCGGCGTCGTCAACCAGCGCGGCGGGGCCCTCGCGATCGGGCACCCGCTGGGCGCCTCCGGCGGCCGGGTCCTCGCGACGCTGGCCGCGGTCCTGGAGGAGCGCGGCGAGCGGTACGGCGTGGCAGCGATCTGCATCGGAGTCGGCCAGGGGCTGGCCGTCGTCCTGGAGAACCCGGAGGTGTCGAAGTGAGCCGCGCCGTCGTGCTGGAATCGACCGACGAGGCCGTCGCCGGGATCGAGGACGGCTCGACCGTGCTCGTCGGGGGCTTCGGCCTGGCCGGCATGCCGTTCGACCTCATCGACGCCCTCATACGGCAGGGCGCCAAGGACCTGACGATCGTCTCCAACAACGCCGGCAACGGCGACGTGGGCCTGGCGGCCCTGCTGGCGGCGGGGCGGGTCCGCAAGGTCCTGTGCTCCTTTCCGCGGCAGACCGACTCCTACGTCTTCGACGCTCTCTACCGCGAGGGCAAGGTCGAGCTGGAGGTCGTGCCCCAGGGCAACCTCGCCGAGCGGATGCGCGCCGCCGGCGCCGGGATCGGCGCGTTCTACTGCCCGACGGCGGTCGGAACCCCGCTCGCCGAGGGCAAGGAGACCCGCACCATCGACGGACGCGACTACCTCCTGGAATACCCGATCAAGGGCGACTACGCCCTGATCGCCGCCCACCGCGCAGACCCGGTGGGCAACCTCGTCTACCGCAAGACCGCCCGCAACTTCGGACCCGTCATGGCGACCGCCGCCGCGACCACGGTCGTCCAGGTCGACGAGGTCGTCCCGCTCGGCGGCCTCGACCCGGAAGCCGTCGTCACACCGTCCCTCTACGTCGACCGCATCGTCCCGGTGCCGTCCCGCCACTACACCGTCCAGGGGGCACGATGAGCACCGACGCCACCGCCGCGACCGGCCCGTCCACCACAGGCGGCGTACCGGTGGCCGCGGACCGACCGCTCGGCGTGGACGAACTGGCCGCCGTGATCGCCCGGGACATCCCCGCCGGGGCTTTCGTCAACCTCGGAATCGGCCAGCCGACCCGGATCGCCGACCACCTGCCCGCGGACCTCGGCGTGGTCCTCCACACCGAGAACGGCATGCTCGGCATGGGGCCCAAGGCCGAGGGCGACCTGATCGATCCGGACCTCACCAACGCCGGCAAGGTCCCCGTCACCGAACTGCCCGGTGCCGCGTACTTCCACCACGCCGACTCCTTCGCCATGATGCGCGGCGGCCACCTGGACGTCTGCGTGCTCGGCGCCTACCAGGTCTCCGAACGAGGCGACCTGGCCAACTGGCACACCGGCAAGCCCGACGACATCCCCGCCGTGGGCGGAGCGATGGACCTCGCCATCGGGGCGAAGGACGTCTACGTGATGATGACGCTCTTCACGAAGTCCGGCGCACCCAAGCTGGTCCCGCGCTGCACCTACCCGCTCACCGGCGTCGCCTGCGTCAGCAGGGTCTACACCGAGGTCGCCACCTTCGACCTGCGCCCCGACGGCGTCCACGTGCTCAGGACCTACGGGCTGACCGTCGACGAACTGCGCGCACGCCTCGACATCGAACTGCACTGACCGCGCCCCGCGGCCGGACCTCCCACCGAACGGAAGTCGACGCCGGCACAGGCGGACCTGGCCGGCGTCGTCTTCGTCCCGGGCCGGTTCGACGTACCCGGCGGCGGGCTGCGCCGGGTGGCCGGGACACCCGGTCAGAAGGGGTAGCGAGCGGCACTACCGCGCATGGTGATCCAGCGGGTCTCTGTGAATGCCTCGATGTTCGCGGTCGCACCGCCGAAACGGGAGCCCGTACCCGATGCCTTCACCCCGCCGAACGGCGCCACCGCCTCGTCGTTCACCGTCTGGTCGTTGATGTGCACGATCCCGGTGGGGATCTGCTCGGCCACCGCCAGACCGCGCATCACGTCCCTGGTCACGATGCCGAGCGACAGCCCGTACTCGCTGTCCGCCGCGATCCTGACCGCGTCCTCCACCGACCTGACGCGTGTGACCGGCGCAACCGGGCCGAAGACCTCTTCGGTGAAGGCCGGCGCCGTCAGCGCCATGTCCGCCAGTACCGTCGGGCGGTAGAAGAGGCCCTCGTGGGTGCCGCCCGCCGCGAGCCTGGCTCCCTGGGAGACGCTTCCGGTGACCAGGCGGTGGATCTTGTCGCGCTGACCGGCGTCGATGATCGGCCCCAGAGCGACGTCGCCGCCGAACGGGTCGCCCACCGGCAGGCTCTGCGCCTTCGAACTCGGCGGCCTGCCGGACCTGGTCACCGAGCACTTCCCGGGGCTGCTCGCCCACCCCACCCGCCTCAACGTCTACATGGACGGTTTCACCCCCGACGGACAGCCCGTCCTCGGCCCGCTGCCCGGCACACCGGAGGTCGTCGTCGCCGCCGGGTTCTCCGGCCGCGGCTTCAAGATGGCCCCGGCGATCGGACACCTGATGGCCGAACTCGCCGTCCGGGGTGGGACCGCCACCGACCTGAGCCACTTCGACCCGGCCCGCTTCCTCCCGGAGCCCTAGGGACCCATCCGATGGGCCGGGGCGGGGAGAAGAGCGGGCGGCACGCCGGCGTCGGTGCCCGCGCGGGCCTCTTCTGAAGGTCAAGGCAGTGAGCTTCTCGCGGAGGTGTGCGTGGGCAAGAGGATGCGGACGACCACGGATTGGCCTGCCCGGGGAAAGGCGGTAACGGAGCCGGTGCTCTGACCGGGAAGGGCTGCCGGGTTGGGCTGGCGCGTCCGTATGGCCAGCAGGCAAGATCGCCTGATGACTCATCTCGGACTGGTGACCGTTGTCGTGCGGGACTACGACGAGGCCATCGCCTTCTACCGGGACATCGTCGGCTTCGAGCTCCTGGAAGACACCCGGATCGACGAGGGCAAACGGTGGGTGGTGGTCGCTCCGCCGGGCGCGCGGGAGACCGCGGTGCTCCTGGCCAGGGCCGTGACCGGCGGGCAGGAGGCGCGCATCGGAGACCAGACCGGCGGCCGGGTCGGCTGGTTCCTGAACACCGACGCCTTCGAGCACGACTACGAGCGGATGCGGGCAGCCGGGGTCGTCTTCGAAGAAGCGCCCCGGCAGGAGCCCTACGGCACGGTTGCCGTCTTCCAGGACCTGTACGGCGACCGCTGGGACCTGATCCAGCTGCGCCGGCCCAGTGGCGTCGGGCGGTGATCCGTTCCGGCAGCTCGGGAGCCGAGCATGTCCGGGATCGTAGCGGGCGGCTGAGCTGCGGCAAGCAGGAACCGGACGGTCAACTCCCCGCTTGTGCTGCTGACCCCTTGCCCAGGAACTGCTGTGCGGATCTCCTCCCACGACAACATCAACGACCCACCTGCGCACCCGTCAGGGGCAGTAGTCGTCCGGGTTGATGCCCTCCCGGAACCGGGCGAACAGCGGCGGGGAGTTCCATCCTGGCTGCTGACCGCCCATCCACTCGTCCACCGCCGGCGTGGGCGGGTGGCGCACCCCGCCGGCCACGTACAGGGCGACGCCGATCACCGCGCCCGCGACGGAGATGCCGAAGCAGATCCACAGGGCTGTCCTGGTGCCCGCGTCGAGGTCGGGGCCGACGGTGGCGGCGATGTACAGCAGGATCGGAGCGATCAGGAACGCCGCGACCGCCCGGACGAGTTCGATGATCGCGAACACGCGCTGCACGTTGTTGGAGCGCAGCGAGAACCCGGCGATGAACAGCGCCGGGACGACCGAGGCGCCGACGCCGATGCCGACCAGTCCGGAGCCGACAGCGGTGAGCACTGCAGTGGGCGGGGCGGCGGCGTTCATGGCCACGATGCCCGCAATGAGGAAGCCCATGCCGACAAGGACGTAGTAGTGCAGCGCGCGGGTGCGGAAGATGACGCTGAAGGCGGCCGCGGTGACCACCGCGCCGCCGAACTCGGGAAGGTAGAGCAGCCCCAGGTGCAGCGGGCTGTGGTGGGGTGCGAGCGAGGTCAGGGTCAGCGAGATCGCCGACACCGACGCGGCCGCCGCGCAGATCGCGGCGATGATGCCGGCGACCGGGAGTGTGCTGGCCAGGCTCCGGACGCACAGCAGCGGATACTTCGCCGTGTACTCGTGAACGAGGAGGGCGACGATCAGCAGCAGCCCCCCGAGCAGCGGCCCGCACGCCGTGGGATCGAGGAAACGGTGCGTGAGCAGCCACGAGGCGCCGAAGAACGAGGCCGCGCAGCCCAGTGTCGCCAGCCCGAGCGCGACATAGTCGATCGGAGCCCCGGGATTCACCGGCGGCGTGTCCTGGAACGTCAGCAAGGACAGTACGAGCGCCGCGAAGGCGATGCCGGCGATGATCCAGAACAGCGGCCGCCAGCCGTGCGCGTTCGCCTGGATGCCGCCGAGCACCGGACCGAGCGCGACCGCCCCGAAGATGCACACGTTCAGGATCACCACGGTCCCGCGCAGCTTGTCCGGCGGATAGCCGATGATCAGCGGTGGCGCGGCGGCGATCAGCAGCAGACTCGTACACAGACCCTGCAGGAGGTGCCCGACGATGAACATCGAGGGGTCGACGGCCGCGGCGGTGAGCACCGAACCGATCACCAGCAGGGTGCCGTAGACGATCAGCATCCGCCGCTGGTGCAGATGCTGGGCGAACTGCACAGCCAGCACCGTCCCCACCGCGTAACCGGCATTGGCCATGCCCGTCGTCACGCTCATCGCCTGCACGCTCATACCCAGTTCTTCGGCGATATGCGGGGTGAGCGGACCCAGCGCCGCCGACAGGGCCAGGTACGGCACCAGGGCGAGCACCACCATGGCCGCCACTACCGGATAGCGACCAGCCAGCGGACCCTCGCGCATCGGGCATTCCCTCCCGTTCACCAACGATGATGAGACGACTGCATGAGGTCACCATGCTGCTCCGTGGCCGCTGCCTTGGCGTCAAGCACACCCGCGATGTCACCTGATCGACCCTCAAGCCGGTGCGCGCCACCCGGTACTCTCCGGTAACGGGACTGTGAGACGTTCGGGTCTGTTCCGTAGTCGGTGGTGACGGAGGATGTGTCAGCCCAGGAGGATGCGGTGGCGGAGGAGGGGAAAACTCGCGCGGCCGTACATCTGGCGCTTGATCAGTTTGGTTTTGTAGTTGACGCCTTCGGTGCCGCCGTTATGGTGCGGCAAGGTGAGGGCGGCGTCGACTGCCGTGTGCCGCAAGGCGGAGGCGTATGACACGGGCACGGCCATCGATGGGGCGAGCCGGGCGGAGGCCCGGCCGCACGACTCCTTGACCACCTCGGAGAGCTGGCTGGTCAGGCGCGCGGTGCGGCGCTGATGGCGCTCCAGGAGCCCGGGACCTGCTCTCGGAAGGTCTGCCGACCGCAACCCCGAACCGGGCAGACCAGCTGTCGTATCCTCACCCGGACCACGACCTGCCGGCCATCGACCGGCACGTCCCGCACCGTCCGGCCGTGATACCCATGGACCCTCCCCGTCAGCACCCCGCGCGCCGGACAGGGAACGGGAACATCCCGGGTCCGGGCCGAACCCCGGACCATCTCGCCGCCGTCCGCCACATCCTCGATGACCAACGCGGACAAGCCCGAAGACACCGTTCCCACAAGCGTGTTCGCATCATGCACGCTCGATGATCACAGGCGCGCACTCGCCGTCACCACCGACTACGGAACAGACCCGAACGTCTTACAGTCCCGATCTCGTGGCCGCAAAGCGCTTCTCGAAGGAGACCGGGCCTATCGTCGGTGGTTCGCCACCGCGGGCGGGATGGGTGGGTCGGCGTCGTAGGTGGCCTGGGCAGCCTGAATGGTGCTGGTGTGGTGGTCGACCCAGGTGACGAGGTCCTTGAGGCGCGGGGCCAAATCTCTTCCCAGGTCGGTCAGTTCGTAAGTGACCTGGATCGGCACGGTGGGGGTCACGGTGCGGCTGACGAGCCCGTCCCGGGTCAGGGCCCGCAGGGTCTGGGCGAGCATCTTCTCGCTGACGCCTCCGATGCGGGCGGCCAGCTGCGAGAAGCGGTGCGGCCGGGCCGTCAACGCCGTGATCACCAAGGTGGCCCAGCGGCTGGTGATGTCGCCGAAGATCGGCCGGACCGGGCAGTCAGCGGCGAAGACGTCCCGTTGTGGGCGCACCCGCTCCTGATCGTTGGCCGTCTCCGGCATCGGCTGGTTCATGGGTAGGTAGCTTACCAAGAGGTATGTCCTTACGATCGGTAAGCCGCCTGTATACCGTCGACTCGTCAGGAAGTCAGTGCTGAAGCGAGGAGCAGGACAATGGTCGACCTGAACGGACGTGTCGCCTTGGTGACCGGAGGAGGCAAGGGCATCGGCCGGGGAATCTCCTCCGCGCTTGCCGCTGCCGGTGCCGCGGTCGCGGTGAACTACGCGGCCGACCGCCCGGCCGCCGAAGCAGCCGTTGCCAGTATTGTCGGCAACGGCGGCAGGGCCGTGACGGTGGCCGGCGACGTCGGCAGCCCTGACGACGTCGAGCGTATGTTCCAGCAGGCCAACGCTGCTCTCGGTCCGGTCGACACGCTGGTGAACAACGCGGCGGTCTACTCCTTCCAGCCGTTCGAGGACGTCACGCCGAGCGAATTCGACCGGCAGTACCGGACCAACGTGCTCGGCGTGTTCCTTACCTGCCAGACTTTCGTCAAGCAGGTGCCCGAAGGCGGCGGGTCGATAGTGAACATCTCGACCTCCGACATCTCCAGCAACACCCCCGGCTCGGCCCTCTATACCTCGACCAAGGGCGCCCTCACCACGCTGACCAGAGTTCTGGCCAACGAACTTGGGCCGCAGAACATTCGGGTCAACGCCGTCGCTCCGGGTGCCACCGACACCGAAGGCGCCCGAGCGCTCGGCCTCATCAACGGCGAGAACGTCGCCAGGGTGGTCGCCACCACGCCGCTCGGCCGTCTCGGGCAAGCCGGCGATGTCGGCTCCGCGGTGGCTCTTCTTGCCTCCCGGGATGCCGCATGGATCACGGGCGACGTTGTTTTCGCCTCCGGCGGGCTGCGCTGACGCCGCGCTGGCGGGTATGGGGCGGGATGGTGAGATCGTCCCAAGGGGCGGTGGGGTGGTGGTCACGGGCTCGGCTTTCGGTCCAGTGGTCGTCCGATACCGGGCACTGTCCGGAGAACCGAAGGTTTGGTCGCGGCGCGAGCCCCTGGTAGGGGCGACGCCGAACGCGTGGATACTGGCCGCATGCGTATCGACTTCGATCCTGCCCAGACGGACCGGAATGCGTTCTACCGGCTTCTGACCTCGGTGGTCGTGCCGCGGCCGATCGCCTGGGTGTCGACCACCAACCGGGACGGTACGGCCGACAACCTGGCGCCTGCGAGGTTCGCCGGACAGCGGTATCGGTGAAGGCCGACGGTACCTTTCGCGGCGTCGCCCGATCAAGAACCTTGGACCGTGTAGCCGCCGGCGGGCAGGTTGGCGGCGTTGGCGCAGCGGGCCAGGCGGCTTGCGAGATGCCGCTGTTCGGGTGATGTGCGGTTCGGGGCATGGGCCCGTGCCAGGAGCGCGTCGTGTGCGGCTCGCAGAATACGCACGGTAGGTCATCGGCTGGTCGGCGACGGGCGAGCGCGGGGAGCGGCGGGGGACCGCTCAGGCCGGTGGCCGCAACTGCCGGAGGACGGTGCGGTTGAAAGCCGGCAGGTCGCCGTGCCTACGGCTGGTGATCAGGGTGTTGGGTCTCACCGTGCAGATTTCCACTTCTGGCCCACCCACGTTGCTCCTGCGTTGCGCAGATCGGTCTGCAGACTCGGCCACGAGGTGAGGGTGCGGTCGCGGGCCGTGCCCGCCTCGATCAGCGTCCACGGCGCATGGCCGATCGCCGCTACCGGCTTGCCCTCGAGGAAGAAGCCCCGGCGAGTTAGAGCGCTCGGTGTCCTGATGCAGCATGTCGGGGTTAACCACACCGCCGGGTAGTACCAGCACGTCGAAGTCGTCCACCGACGCCTCGCGCACGGCGAGGCCGGCGGGGAAATATCGGCCTTGTCCAGGTGGTCGAACCTCTGGACCTCCCCCCGTCGGGCGCGATCAGCGACGGCGTCGCGCCGACGCCGGACAGGCCCTCCCTCCCACGGTGAGGTCAGCTCAAGCTGCTCGACTCCTTCGCCCGGGGTCAGGAATGCGGCTCGCACGACATCACGTCCTCTCGTTGCCGGCGACCCGTATCCGGCGCCGTCACCAGAGAGCCCTTTTCATACGGGGCGAGGCACCGCGGGTACCTGGCCCGACCGCCGGGAGAGGGACACCAGAACTACGGGGCGAGTTGACGGTTCGGCTCGTCCAAGACGATGCCGGGATCGACGACGCAGGTGCGCCCCTCGGCATCGACCGAGACCAGCAGGTCGCAGAGCTTCGTCCAGTCCACGACGACCGCGGTGTTCATGCACTGGCCGCCCAGGCTGGTGCGGCGGCCCCGGGAAAGCACGGGGCGCGCCTAACCGGCGCCCGCTGCTGCGCAGTTGTCAGCCGGCGGCATCGGCAATGGCGTCCCCGCGCTTGCGTTCCAGGATCACGAGTGGACAGTTCAGCGCCTGGGCGATCTTGATCAGATTGGCGGGCGTGGCGTTGCGCCGGCCTGACTCGATGTCGCCCATGAGCTGCTCGGAGATCCCGACCCGAGCGGCCAGGGCCCGCTTGGTCAGCCCCTCCCTTTCGCGGGCCCATGTGACGGCCGCCGGTTCCTGACAGAGCCTTCTGGGCCGAGTCCCAGCACGTGATGGCATCCCTGCTCCCAAGCTGTTCAATCGCCGGCATCACACCGGCGGTTTGCTGAAGGTTTCCTGCATCAGGGGGCGGGTTGGCCGGCGATGGCCAGGCCGAGGACGAGTCCGATGGTCAGGGCCAGGGCAGCGATCAGGGCGATGCCGGTCCAGCCGGCGATGAGGGCGATCTTCCAGTGGCGGATCACGGGAGATCGGCCTTGCTCTCGTTGTCGGCGGGGGGCGTGGGGTGGTGGGTGGCCCAGTCCTCGCGGGCGGTGGTCAGGGTGGGGAGGACGGTGGTCTCGAAGTAGTCGGCCTGGGTGCGGATTTGGGTGGCGAAGCGGGCGAGGTCGGCAGGGGAGAGGCCCTCGAAGTCCCACTCTTCGATGATCGTGAGGCTGGCGGTGGGGACCTGCTGGTGCGGCTGCGGGGAGTAGGGGTGGCAGGCGATCTGGGAGGCGAACATCAGGCTGGTGGACTCGCGGTAGCGGGTGCCGTTGATCTCGATGTCGAGGGTGGCGGGCGGCAGGACCGGGTCGACGGGCAGCATCGTGTAGTGGGCGTGTTCGCGCAGGTGGTTCATGGCCTGGTCCAGCGTGATGTCGGTCCGGCTGGGGTCGTCCATGGACCAGTCGGGCTGGCGGCCGGTGAGGGTGATGCCCTCGATGGTGCTGATCGTCCAGGTGCGCGGCGTCACGGTGGGCTCGGGGTCGGGGGGCGGCGTGACGGTGGGTTTGGTGAGCAGGGTCGTGAGGCTCATGTCCGATGGCTCCTGAGTGGGTGTGGAGTTGGTTGGTCAGCGGGTGCCGGTGCGCAGGGCGTGGAGGTGCTCGATGGTCTGCGCGGGAGTGAGGGCCACATCACGCAGCTGGTCGTACTGCCGACTGAGTTCCTCGACGTCGTCGGGGTCGTCGGTGAGGTGGTCGGTGAGGGTGCCGTGCGCGTAGGCGAGGGGGTTGCGGGCGCGGAAGGACAGCAGCTGGAGGGGGCCGCGGAGGTCGTGAGGCCCTGCGTGCAGCGGGAGGAGTTGCAAGGTGACCGCAGGTTCGTGGGCGGTGGCGATGAGGCGGTCGAGTTGGCCGTCCCAGGTCGCCTGGCTGCGGGCGCGGCGGTGGAGGACCAACTCGTCGAGGACGGCGCGGTAGCGGACCGGGTGGGGTGTGGTGGCGGTGAGGCGGGCTTGGCGTTCGCGGAGCGCGTCGAGCTGTGCGGCCAGGGCTTCCGGCGACTGCGGGATGGTGGTGGCGAGCTGCTCTTCGGCGTACGCGGGCGTCTGGAGCAGGGCAGGGATGGTGGTGAGGGCGTATTCCTGGATGCTGGTCGCGGCGGCTTCCAGGGCGGTGAGTCCGCCGGCCGCGCGTTTGGCTTCCCGTTTGGCCAGGCGCCACAGGCCGGCGAGGAGAGTGCCGGTGCCGTAGTAGCGGTCGAGGGCTTGGGCGACGGTGAGAGTGCCGAGACGGCCGCCGGTCTCCAGACGGTGGAGGTAGGACTGCTCGTAGTGACACTGATCGGCCAACCCCTGGAGGGACAGGCCGGCCTTCTCACGGAGGAACGCGAGGTGGTGGGCATACAGGGCCCGAGCGCTGACCTGACCGGCCGCGAACGACGCGGCAATGCGAGCGAGTTGGCTGGCGCTGGTGCTCTCAGGGCCCGTGGCGGCGGGTGTGTCGGTGCTCACTGGCGGGCCCCCGTTCCGGAGGTGTGGTGGGTGGTCCATTCGGCGCGGATGTCGTTGAGCTGGGGGATGACGACGCGGTCGAGCCGGTCGGCCACCGCGCGCAGCCCCTGGACGATCTCGGTCAGGCCTGCCGGATCGAGGCCAGTGATCTGGTACGCGTCGGCGACCCACACCGTGGCGACCGGGATCGCCGGCTCGGTCACCCCGGCATAGGGCGTGCAGGTGATGCTGGAGCGCAGGATCTCCAACCCCTCCGGCGCGTCCGTCCCGTTGCCGGGCGGGTACGCGTGCAGGACCTGCCCGGGGAACTCGGTGACGTGGCGGATGTCGGTGAGGCGCGCGGCCAACTCCTCCGGGAGCACGTCCTGTTCGCTGGGGTCTTCGGTGGCCCAGGGCGGCAGATAGCCGGTGGTGCGCTCGCCGGTGGTCGTAGTGATCAACCACCGCCGTACCGAGCTGGGCGTGGTGTCGGGCGCGGTGGCGGGTAAAGCGGTGGGCGCGGGGACCGCGGGGTTCATCGTGCGGGTGTCCTGTTCGTGGTGGGACGGTGGAATCGGCTGGTGGCGTCGAGCACGCGGCCGTCGGGGGGCCGGGCCCGGTCGGCGAGGAGCGGACCGAAGAGCGCGGAGAGGTCCGGTTGCGGTCGAGGGTCGCTGAGGTCCCAGCTGTGGGCGCCGGGGTGGCCGGCGTACTCGCTGCACGCCTCACCGCCGTCGGCGGTCGTGGCGGGGCAGTCGGGGAGCGTGATGGCCAGGTAGGGCTCGATGCTGTCCCGCCAGGCGGCCCAGATGGTGCCGGCGTCCGGGCCGCGCAGGTTCATCACCACGCTGTGGTGGACCGGGCCGCGGTGCTGCTGGAGCGTGCAGACGAGCAGCTTGTAGACCTCGTCGGGGTCATACACCAGGCCGTCCCAGGCCGGTTCGGCGGTGTGGGCCATGCCCAGGGCCGTTTCGGCGAGCTGGGCCGGTACGAGGCTCCGTCGACCGCAGATGAAGCGGCGGCTGGCGCTGCGGTGAGGCATCACGTACGGCTCTTTCGTCGGATCGCTTCGTATGAAGGGGTGTTGGCCCGCTCCGGCCAGGTGTGCCGTGAGTCCGTCACGCCCTAAGGGGAGCTGGGGGTTTGGATGCCTGCTTGACTCGGCGTGGCCGGAGCGGGGAAGGGGCCGCTCCAGCGGCACAGGTGCCCGCTGCCGCCCGCACGGGGACGGAAGTGCGTACGGCGACGTGGGTGACGCCTGCGGGCATGCCGCTGAAGCGGAGCAGAGAGGCGTTACGGCTAACCGTGTGGGTCTGCCGTTGCCGTGCTTCCGTGGTCGGTCACCACGGTCATCGCGCGGCATGCGCGGGCACTGCTCGACAGTTCAGAAGAGGAGGTCGGACCAGAAGGTGTGAGGTTCCTCTTCGTAGCTGGATCTCCGTTGCCTTCGTGATGATGAGGACGTGCCGTTGACGGAATGGTCCGAGCGACAGAAACAGTCGTGCTTTCGCTGCTTGCGCGAGTACCCCGAGCGCGAGCGATGCGACGTCGAGTGTGGGGTTCCCACAACTCGTCAGGGCGCACCGGAGGGGCTGTCGGTAACAGCAGCCGGAGCTGCGCCCAGACGACCTTGCCCTTCCCGTGCGGCACCAGGTGGTAGCCCCACACACCGTGACTGAGCGCGGCGACGAGATGCAGCCCCCGACCGTTTTGAGCCTCGCCGGACAACGGCCGAAGGATGGGAGGTTGATCGCTCGCATCGCGCATGGTGATGTGGAGGCTGTCCAGGCTGGCGCACAGTGCGAGTGAGCACTCGCGGACGCTTCGCCTGTCATCCCGCGGCTCCGGCGGGCAGGAGGAGCCACCCGCGTGCCGTACCGCGTTGCCGGTCAGTTCGGACACGATCGTCAGCGCGTCCGCCACGGCGTCGGGGACCGCGCCCCATCGCTCAAGGGCCTCCCGTGCGTGGGTCCTGGCGTACCGGACGGCGGACGGCTCGCAGGTCAGATTCAGCCTGCTCCAGTGGATGCTGCTGGCGTTCAAGGTCACACCTCCTGACGCGTGAAAGCGCGGCACCGGAGTTCGGCGTCGGCCTCTTGCCTGCACTACGCAACCGTGTGTGCACGCAAAGCGGTACTGCACGGGGAGGTGCGGGGCATGAAAGCCATGAAAGCCCGGAGCGTCGCCGACGCTCCGGGCTATGACCTCGTAGGAGTGGCTCTCTGCACGTTCCGCGACGGCTCTATACGACGGTGCCTTTGCGGGCGGCGACCTGGCGGGCGCGCTCATGCAAGGCCCGTACGGGGCGGGCGGTGCGGTGGGTGCGGATCATCGTGCGCATCGTGTCGAAGTGTTCGTCGCCGCGTGCGGAGGAGACCTGTTCGTAGTCGCCGAGGAAGGCGGTCCAGGTGGCGCAGGCGGCGTCGAGGTGGCCGAGTTCGGACTGCCGTTGGGCGAGGAGTCCGTTGGCGTGGACGCGTCCTTGCCGTTCCTGCTCGGGTTGGGTGCGCAGGCAGTCCTGCATGGCCTTGATGGAGCCGGGCAGGTCGCCGAGGTGGTACAGGACGGTGCTGGTGTGGAAGAGGTACGCGGACAGGTCGTAGCCGCCGACGGCGTCCTTGCGGGAGTCGGCCTTGGACAGTGCGGTCTCGGTTTCGGCGAGGCGTGAGAAGGCGGTGCCGCGGTCTCCGGTCATGGCGGCGGAGGCGGCCTGCTGGCCGGCGAGGAAGGCGTGCAGCCGGGGGCCTGCCTTGGGGGAGGCTTCGGCTGCGGCGTCGGCGAGTTGGAGCGCTTTGGTGCCGTGTCCGAGGTTGCCGGCTTGCAGGCTCATCCCGCGCAGGGTGCGGCAGTAGGTGATGTGGTCCTCGGCGGCGCCGGCCAGGCCGAGCGCTTTGACGTAGTAGCGCTGGCCGAGGCCGTGCTCGCGTTCGTACATCGCCATCCAGCCGGTCAGGTAGACCAGGTCGGAGGCGGCCGAGAGCAGGTCCGCGCGGACCGCGGAGGTCGCGTCGGCCCGCAGGTACGGCGCGACGGTGTTCACCAGGAAGGCCGCGGCCATGGGGCGTGCGTGGCCGCCGCCGAACAGGTCGAGGATGTCGGCGATCCGCTCGGTCATCGACCGGACGGTCTCCACCTCGCCCGCGCCGACCCGGGCCGTGCGCCGGGCGGTCGCGGTCCGGTCGGCGCCGGCGAGTTCGGGGTATCCGGGCACGACGAGGGCGGCGGAGTACAGCGCCTTGGTCAGCACGCCCCGGCGGGAAGGGTCCATGTCCGCCTTTCCGAGTTCGAGGAGATCGTCAACAGTCTCTCCGCTTCCGGGGTTCGGGGAAGGGCCGATATCCGCCAAACCGGCCTCGGCAGGCGTGACGGGCCGCTTCAGCTTCCGTGCGAACGCCTCGACGATGATCGGCCGCACCTTGGCGCGCGGCATGGTTCCGCTCACCCAGTGGCTCACTGCGCTCTGGTCGTAGTGCAGCGACAGGCCGGCCTCCTGGCCGGCGCGGTTGACCGCCCGGGCGCACTGGGTCAGTGACCAGTCGGCCTCGTCGAGCAGTGCCGCCAGACCGGTGTTGCGTGGAGTCTGCTGAGCCATCCCGGTCAACTCCTGCGAGATCCGCGGGTTTTCAAGGGTTTCATGCTCGCGCACCGTTTTCACGGTACCGCTCAGCGTAGCCGCACGGTTGCCTGGTGCGTACAGCGGACGTCCACCGGGCCGCTTCGGCCGGCCGGTCGCTCGGCTCCCGGTTTTCCGCGCATCGATCACGGGCGGCGTCGGCGTCGGTCCGTTCGCCGGGCGGGGTCCGCTGTCAGGATGCCTGCCATGGGCGCCACCCCGGCGTCACCGTAGGAGGAGTACCCGCACATGTCCGCAACACCCGTTCCGCAGGCGCTGATCCTGGCAGGCGGCCAGGCCACCCGCATGCGCCCCTACACCGACGACGCCCCCAAGGCGATGGTGCCCGTCGCCGGCGCACCCATCGTCGGCTACCAACTCGTGTGGCTCGCCCAGCACGGCATCACCTCCGTGACGATCAGCGGTGGCTACAAGCACGAGATGATCAGCGACTACGTCGGCGACGGTGCCCGCTTCGGCCTGAAGGACGTCCGCTACGCCATCGAAGCCGAACCGCTCGGCCGGGGCGGGGGGTTGAAGTTCGCCGCACGCCACCTGCCCGAGCCCGACTCCCCGTTCTACGTCCTCAACGGCGACGTCATCAGCTCCTTCTCCCTCACCGCGTTCGCCGACTACCACGAGGAGAACCACGGCGCGGTCACCGTCGCACTGTCGCCGTACCGCTCCAACTGGGGCGTCGCCGACCTCGTCGACGGCAACCGCATCCGGGGCTTCAGGCAGTCACCGGAACTGCCGTACTGGATCAACGCAGGCATCTACGTCTTCAACCCCGACGTCGTGCCCATGCTCCCCGACCTGGGCGACCACGAGGACAGCACCTTCCCCGAACTCGCCCGCGACGGCCGCCTCGTCGGCTACCGCCTGTCCGGCTACTGGCGCGGCATCGACACCGTCAAGGACGTCATCGAAGCCAGCCGCGAAGTCCGCGCCACCGGCGGCCTCCTCCCGCCCGAACTCCACACCACCCCACCCGAGAACTAACGCCAGAACCGAGGAACACCGGCACGGTGATCAACGCCAACGACGTCATCGGCACCCACCACATCCTGTTCGTCACCTTCGACTCCCTGCGCTACGACGTCGCCCGCGCCGCCCTCCATGCCGGCCAAACCCCGCACCTCGCAGCCCTGTTACCCGGCGGGAAATGGGAAGAGCGGCGCACCCAGGGGTCATTCACCCTGCCCGCGCACATGTCCTTCTTCGCCGGCTTCCTGCCCGTGCCCTCCGGCCCCGACCGGCCCCACCGGCTCTTCGCCTGCCAGACCCCGCGCGGCACCACCATCGGCCCGCGCACCCACGTCTTCGACGCACCCGACATCGTCACCGGCCTGGCCGCTGCGGGCTACCGCACCGTCTGCATCGGGGGTGTTGGCTTCTTCTCCCGGCAAACCCCGCTCGGCAGTGTCCTGCCCGCCCTCTTCCAGGAGAGCCACTGGAGCCCGGACACCGGCCCCGACAGCCCCGACTCCACCCGCCACCAGACCGGCCTCGCCCTCAAGGCCCTGGACAACCGCGACCCGGCCCAGCCGCTCTTCCTCTTCCTCAACGTCTCCGCCACCCACACCCCCACCCACGGCTACCTCCCCGGCGCCACCGCCGACTCCTGGGAGAGCCAGTGCGCCGCCCTCGCCTACGCCGACACCCACCTCGGCCGCCTCTTCCACGCGCTCCCCGATGCCGGGCCCTGGCTCGTCGTCCTGTGCGCCGACCACGGCGACGCCTTCGGCGAGGACGGCCACCACGGCCACGGCATCACCCACCCCACCGTCTGGAACGTCCCCTACGCCGAACTGCTCCTGCCCGGCCGACCACGAGGCGACGTGTAACCGACGACAGGGCAGATGTGCCTGCTCCGGAGTTCACGGCGTCAGGGGTTGCGAGCGCGGTTGCCCATAGCTGCCTGGACTTTTCCTTGTCCCCCTGCCGAAGCTATGCGAGCACGGGTCCGTGACACGCGTAGGCATCGGAGACGCGCACCAGCCACTCGGTGTCTTCGCGGAGATCCTTACGGGACACCGCCGCCCTTCTCCGCGGGGCGATCTCTTCGGCGAGTCTGCCGGCATGCAGCTCCGTCAGCGCTGCTTTCACCGCGGCGGCTTCGATGGCCGCGTCCCTTTCAGGCGTGTCCGCCTTGGTAGCGCGCTCGACGGCTTCGAGGAAGTTCTGGGAGCGGTAAGGGCGGAGGGCGAGGATGGCGTCGTTGATTTCGATCACGCGGCGCTGGAGCCTGAAGTCCGGTTCGGCTGCGGGGCATCGGTCGTGGTGCAGGACGATGTGCGGCATGGCGGCGGCCAGGTCGTTCCACAGCGGGCCGAGCGCGGCGAGGGAGCGCTCCTCCCAGTGGCAGCGGCGGGCCTGGCTGATCGGGTAGGCCACGGCGGGCAGCGTCAGTCCGATGCAGAGCAGCAGCATCGAGAGCAGCGGGCACGTCATGCCGAAGAAGCACGGCGCGGTGGCCAGCGACGAGCATCCGGTGTTGTCCGGGATGGCGTTCAGGCCAAGGCCCAGGGAGGCCACGACGCTCAGCTTGTACGCGGTGTACATCAGGGCGAAGGCGCAGCTGCCTGTGGCCAGGCTCAGGCCGAGTCGGACGCTGCTTCGGGGCGCGGCTGCCGACTGCCGCAGCGTCTGCTGCGCGAAGCCGATGATGGCGTAGCTGAGGTAGGAGATGTACAGCAGCACGTAGAGCGCGTACGCCTGCGGGGAGTCGTGGACCGTCTGCCGGTAGGTGAACAGCGTGGTCATCCCGAGGACTGTGGCGGCGAGGAGGGCCAGGTTGATCCGGACCAGGCGTCGTGCCTGCGCGGGTTCGACGGTGAGGTGGACGCACACGGCCAGGACGAGGTGCGCGGCCGTCAGCGAGGAGCAGTTGCTCAGCAGCCGGTCCAGGTGCGGTACCGCCGTGTCGGCGGCGTTCGCGCCCAGTGGTGAGTTGAGGGTGAAGGCGATCGCGAAGGAACCGAGGAGCGCTCCGACGGTGCGGGTGCCGGCTGGGCGGGGCGTGCCCCGGTCGAGGCTCCAGTAGCCGGCGGCCGCGGCGAGCAGGCCGGCCACGCCAAGGAACACGACGTTCATCACGTTCATCTCGAGCGCAGCCGACCCCGCCTGATGGCCTGTGAGAAGAGGGCGTCCCAGCTCTCGGTGCCCCTGCCCGGTCGGCGGGACGGTGCTTCACGTTCGCGGTACATGCGCTGGCGGATGATCGTCGCCATCGTCTCGGCTTCGCGTTCGTCGGTGGTCGAGTAGCTCGTACGCCCCGACATGCGGAGGACCAGGGTGGGGTTCACCCCGAGGACGTGCGCCGCGTCCGCGTCGATCTCGAGAGTGCCGGGGTGGTCGCAGTAGATGTGGCACAGCTCGTGCGTGAGGATGTGCCGCTGGTGGTGGACGGACGTCCCCTCCTCGTAGAACAGGAGGTCTGCCGCAGGCGTCTCCAGCCGGATGCCGCACGGCGCGTCGAGCGCGCCGAGCGCGCCGAGCGTGCTCAGGGGTTTGAGCAGGATCGGCTTGTCCCGCAGGGCGGCGATGGAGTCGCGCAGGTCGCGCGTGGTGAAGCGGTGGGGAAGGCGTAGGCGGTCGACCTGCTCTTCGCAGGCTGTCCGCAGTCGGTTGTCCTCGACTTCCGGCAACGGCATACCCATGTCTGCGTCTCCCCTCGGGGCGGTCTGTGAACCGACCTGCTCGTGGCGATGGCAGGAGGATGCCAAGGCGTAGCTGGAACTCGCGCTTCCACGAACGGTGCCTCTCGTGCACAGCGGGTGACCAGCTGCCCGAGTGTGCGGTGCCGGGCCGGCGGATGTGCCGGAGGGGGTAGGTGCGCGAGACCGCCGGTGATCTGTTTGCGCGGCCCGGGAGTTGTGACGGGGGACGGAGGCGGGTCGAACCGGCTGCCGGCGACTACGCGTAACTACGCTGAATGACGGTTTCGTGATCCTTTGAGGTGCGGCCCCGGCGTTTTGTGTCCCATGTCACACGATGATGCGACCTAGTCTCGCCGCCATGGACTCCCGGCACGGACAGCTCGACCTTGGCGATACTGACGGGCAGTCCCTGCCGGAGCTGTTGCGCGCGTGGCGCAAGCGGGTGGACCCGCGGACGATTCGGGGTCTGCCGTGGCATGAGCGGCGGGGTGAGGGGCTGACCCAGGCTGACGTGGCTTGGCTGGCCGGTCGTACTCCGCGGTGGTACGGCCGGCTGGAGCAGGGCAGGCGTGCCAACTACTCCACCGACTTCCTCGACAAGGTCTCCACCGCGTTGCGGCTGAGCCGTGCGGAGCGGCAGATCCTGTTCGTGCTGGCCGTGGGGCACCCGCCCGCGCTGGCCGCGGTGCCGGCGGCGGACGCTGCCGAGGAGATGGACGGGACCCTCCAGCACTTCATCGACAGCCTCATGCCCCACCCGGTTGTGGTGACGGACGTGGCGTGGAACATGATCGGCCACAACGAGTCCGCGAGGCGCTGGTTCCCCGGAGCGATCCGTGAGGCCAACCAGATGCGGTGGACCTTCCTCAGCCCCGAGGCCCGCGAGCAACTGGTGAACTGGGAGGACGACTGGGCCCGCCCCTACCTCGGGCAGATCCGGTACGAGCGAGGCAACCATCCGAAGAACGAGGCTCTGCGGCTCCTGGAGCGGGACATCCTCGCCGGCGCGCCGGACGCGCGACGGATCTGGGACCGGTGGGAGATGGTCGACCACGGCGACGGTGCCCTGCGCAGGGTCAAGCTTCCCTACCACCGCGGGCGCGAGGTCGCCGTTCGTACCGTTGCCCTCCGGCCCGCGCGCAGTGACAGGCTCCGCGTGATCGCGCTGATGGAGAGTGGGGCGAAACCTCCCGGCTCCTGATCGGTCACCGAGCGTTTTCAGGACGGCCACTGCTCGGGTGGCGGCCCAGTGCAGGGATCCCCGCCCGACCAGCGGGAGCGCGGTGAGGGCGGCGGCCTGCACTCCAGCGCGCTGGCCGAACTCGGCCTGGCCATCGCCTCGGGCGAGTACGCGCCCCCTACGGTGCTGCGGATTGACGAGTTGGAGGGCTGGCCGCGGCCGGGGCCACGTCCGAACAGTGCCGCGAACTCACCGTGCTGGCTGCGGAGATGGCTGCGGCGGGGCGCGGGGCGGACCTGGCCGCCTATCTGGTGCAGGACATCGCGTTCCACCGCGTGGTGCTGACGCGTCCAGCAACGAGATGTTCGCCCGGTTCAGGGAAGTCGTGGCCGTGGTGCTCGCCGGACGCACCGAGCACCACGTGATGTTCACCGCGCCTGATCCGGAGGCGGTCACCTTGCACGTGCGGGTGGCCGACGGGAGGACGCGGTGGTCCGCCAGGCGCTTGGCCATCGCGCTGACCTGCGCATGGACTGTTGCTTCACGCCGGGGGACTGCACTGGTGAAGGGCCGGTATTCGAGCGGTGCGGTGTTCCGGCGGCTCGGTGGGGTGCCGGCGGCCGAGTCGCTCAGCGCAGGGGTAGGCCGGTGCTGTGCAGCCATGCCTTGATCTGGCTGTTGGAGCTTTCGACTTCCTCGCCGCGTACGGCGAGGCCGAGCGCAATGGTCGCGCCGGGGCATGAGGTGGCGTAGTCGCGTCCGGTGTTACCCAGGCCGCTCATGGCGTAGGTGGTGACCGGGTGGACGGTCTTGCCGTGGAAGTCGAGGGCCTCGGCGAACGTCAGCATGATCATGGGTGCTCTGACGTTCCATATCGGGCTTGCGAGCAGGATCGTGTCCTATCCGTCGAGAGACGGTAGGCGGCCTTCGATGGCCGGGCGGGCGTTGGAGTCCTGCTCGCGGACGTTGCGCTGCACGGTCGCGTCGTAGTCGCGCGCGTAGGGGTCGGCGGCCTGGATGCGGTAGGTGTCGCAGGTGATGAGCCCGATGATCTTTCGGGCAAGCACCTCGGTGTTGCCCACCTTCAGGTTGATACGGCCGCCGTTGAAGTAGTTTTCGCCCGGGCGGGAGAAGTAGGCCAGCAGCACTCGCTGCTCTCTGCCTCCGTTTTGAGCGGAGGTTCGGGAAGGCGCAGCGGCGTCGGGCTCGGGTGCTGAAGTCGAGCAGCCTGCCAGATGGGTCCCGGTCACAACGGCGGCTCCTGTCATCAGTGCCCCGCGCAGGATGGAGCGTCGGCTCGGCCGGGCGGTGCGGTGCTGGTATGGGATCGCGGTGGTGGCTTCCGCGCGGGTCGGTGGCGTGGCCGGGCCGGGCGGAGGCCCCGGGACTCGGGGATTCCGCTCCGGCAGTGGCCCTGCCTGGCGGTGTTCTGGTCGCTTAGTTGTCCAGGCGGCGCTTGCTGAGCCAGGCGACCATCTCGGGGTCGTGGTGGTCGAAGAACAGCGTCGATCCGGTGTCGAGGGCGGCGATCTGCTGCATCTGGTCGTCGGTGAGCTCGAAGTCGAAGACGTCGATGTTCTGTGTCATGCGGTCGGGGTTGACCGACTTGGGGATGGTGACGATGCCCCGCTGGATGAGCCAGCGCAGCACGACCTGCGCGACGGACTTGTCGTGTGCGGTGCCGATCTGGCTGAGGACGGGGTGGGTGAACAGGTCGTTCTTGCCTTCGGCGAAGCCGCCCCAGGACTGGTGCTGGACTCCGTGCTCGCGCATGAGGTCGTGGTCGGCGGTGCGCTGGAAGAACGGGTGGGTCTCGATCTGGTTGACGGCCGGGGTGATCTCATTGTTGAAGATCAGGTCCAGGAGCCGGTCGGGGTAGAAGTTGGCCACGCCGATGGCCTTGGCCAGGCCCTCGCGGTTGGCGGCCTCCATGGCGCGCCACTGGCCGTAGACGTCGCCGAAGGGCTGGTGCATCAGGTACAGGTCGACGTGGTCCAGGCCCAGCTTGGTCAGCGAGGTCTCCAGGGCGCGGCGGGTGTTGTCCTGCGCGGGGGCGTCCTGGACCCACAGCTTGGTGGTGACGAACAGGTCCTGGCGGGGGATGCCGCTGGACTTGATGGCGTGGCCGACGGCTTCCTCGTTGCCGTAGGCGGCGGCGGTGTCCAGCAGGCGGTAGCCGGCGGCCAGGGCGTCGGTGACGGCCTGCTCGGTCTTGTCGGCGGGGATCTGGAAGACGCCGAAGCCGAGGATCGGCATCTGGACGCCGTTGTTCAAGGTGACGTGCTGCACGGGTTCTCCCGGGATGTTGCGAGGTGGGAAGGCGATGTGAGGGGGCCGGTCAGCGTTCCATCATGCGCATCTGGGCCTCGTTGTGGGTGTCGCCGGCCGCCGGCGGCAGGTTGGTGAGCTCGGCGAGCTGGTCGTCGGTGAGGTGCACCTGGTCGGCTGCGACGTTCTCCTCGATCCGTGCCACGCGCTTGGTGCCGGGGATGGGCGCGATGTCGTCGCCCTGGGCGAGCAGCCAGGCCAGCGCGACCTGTGCCGGGGTGGCGCCCACCTGGCTGGCGACGGTCGCGACCTGGTCGGCCAGGCGGAGGTTGTGTTCGAAGTTCTCCTCGGAGAAGCGTGGGTTGTTGGCGCGGAAGTCGGTGGGGTCGAACTGGTCGGTGGAGCGGATCGCGCCGGTCAGGAAGCCACGGCCGAGGGGGGAGAAGGGTACGAAGCCGATGTTCAGCTCGCGCAGCACCGGCAGCACCCGTGCTTCGGGGTCTCGGGTGAACAGCGAGTACTCGGACTGCAGCGCGGTGATGGGGTGGATAGCGTGGGCGCGGCGGATGGTGTCAGGGCCGGCCTCGGACAGACCGATGTGCCGGATCTTGCCCTGGGCGACCAGGTCGGCCAGCGCGCCGACGGTCTCCTCGATCGGCGTTTCGGGGTCGACGCGGTGCTGGTAGTACAGGTCGATGTGGTCGGTTCCCAGCCGGTTTAGGGAGCCCTCGACCGCGGTGCGGATGTTCGCCGGGCTGCTGTCCACGTTCTGCGGTCCGCCGCCCGCGTGGGAGACGAGGCCGAACTTGGTGGCCAGGACGACCTGGTCGCGGCGACCCTTCAGGGCGCGGCCGACGAGTTCCTCGTTGATGTAGGGGCCGTAGATCTCGGCGGTGTCGATGAACGTGACTCCCAGGTCAAGGGCCCGGTGGATGGTGCGGATGGACTCCGCGTCGTCGGTTCCGGCACCGGTGTAGCCCTGGGACATGCCCATGGCTCCGAGTCCGATCCGGGAGACCTCCAGGTCACGCAAGGTGATGTGCTTCATCAGGTTCCATCCGTTCGATGCGGTGTGGTGCGGCTGAGCCGCCGCGGGGGTGGTTCGCGGGTCGGGTGCCCACTACTGGGCTGTGTAGCGGTCAGGGGCGGACGATGACCTTGAGGGCTTCGCGGTCGTTCATGAGCCGGTATCCCTCGGCGACCTGCTCCAGCGGGACGGTGCGGTCGAAGACCCGGCCGGGGTGGATCTCGCCGTTGAGGATGTGTGGCATGAGTTCCTCGATGTAGGCGCGGGCGGGAGCCACGCCACCGGTGAGGGTCAGGTTGCGCATGAACTCCGGGAACCCGAAGGGCACTGCCGGGTACTGCGGGGCGCCGACGCGGCTGATCACACCGCCGTCACGGGCCACACCGGCGGCCTGGACAAGTGCGTCCTCCAGGCCCACGCACTCCAGGACCCGTTCGGCGCCGCGGCCCGAGGTCAGCTCGCGGACCGCGGCCACGCCGTCCTCGCCGCGTGCGGCGACGACGTCGGTGGCGCCGAAGTCGCGTCCGAGGTCGGTGCGCGCGGTGTGGCGGCCCATGAGGATGATCCGCTCGGCCCCGAGGAGCTTCGCGGAGATCACCGCGGACAGGCCGACCGCGCCGTCGCCGATGACGGTGACGGTCTCGCCGGCCTTCACGCCGGCGGTGCGGGCGGCGTGGTAGCCGGTGCACAGCACGTCGGACAGGGTGAGCAGGTCCGGCAGCAGCTCGGAGTCCTCGGTGACGGGCAGTGGGACGAGGGTGCCGTCGGCGTAGGGGACGCGGGTGGCCTGGCCCTGTCCGCCGTCGACGCCGCTCACGCCCCACGGGCCGCCGTGCGGGCAGGAGGTGTGCAGGCCGCTGCGGCAGTACTCGCAGGTACCGTCCGCGTAGGTGAAGGGGGCGACGACCAGGTCGCCGGGCTTGATGCTCGTGACCTTGGGGCCGGTCTCCTCGACGACGCCGAGGAACTCGTGGCCCATCTGGCGGGGGCTGTCGGTGAGCGGCTGCGACTTGTAGGGCCACAGGTCGCTGCCGCAGATGCAGCCCATCACGATGCGCACGAGGGCGTCGGTCTGCTGCTGGATCTTCGGGTCCGCGACGTCCTCGACACGGATGTCGCCGGCCTGGTGGAGACGGGTTGCACGCACGGTGGTGCCCTTTCTGCTGAACAAAGTCCGGGAGGCGAAGGTGGAGGCTCTTGCTGTTCCGCCCTATTCCTCGGTGATCGTCTTCAGGCGGGTCATCGCGGACATTGCGCTGGGCCATCCGGCGTAGAACGCCAGATGGGTGAGGGCCGCCACCAGCTCGTCCTTGCTCAGGCCGTTGGCGAGGGCCAGCCGCAGATGCGAGTCCAGCTGCTCGGGACGGTAGAGGGTGACCAGCGCCGCGACGGTGACCAGACTGCGGTCGCGCCGCGATAGCCCCTGATCGGCCCACACCTGGCCGAAGAGCACGTCGTCGGTGAGCCGGACCAGCTCGGGCGCGGTGTCGCCGAGGAGCTGCTGGGCTCGGGTCTGTTCCTGGTCCGGCATGGTGCCTGCTCTCGTTCCGGGAGGTGATCATCCGCAGGAGCGCGGATGTCCGCGTTCTCCACCGTTCCCGATCTGCCGGCCGCCTGGCAGGGCGAGCCTTTCCCGGGAGCCCCAGGGGGGGTGTCGCAGGGCGCCCCTGGGCCGAAGCACGCTGATGACCTGCGGGTCACACTGGAAGGCATGGCGGAACAGCGGCACAACGACAGCGGCGGCACGGAACTGGGCCGGTTCCTGCGTGCCCGGCGCACCCAGGTGACCCCGGCCGAGGTCGGCTTCACCCCCGGCGCCGGGGTGCGCCGAACCCCGGGGCTGCGCCGCGAGGAGGTCGCCGCGCTGGCCGGAGTGAGCATCGACTACTACACCCGGTTGGAACGCGGCAAGGAAACCCGCCCCAGCCTGTCCGTGGTCGACGCCCTGGGCCGCGCCTTGAAACTCGACACCGACGAGCTCGAACACCTCCAAGACCTGGTGATCCGCGCCGCCCGGCACGCCCCCGAACCGCCACCTGCCCCCAGCCGTACCGTGAACCCGCAGGTCAAGCTGCTGCTGGAGAGCCTGCGGCCCCAACCGGCCTACGTCACCAGCCGCACCCTGGACATCCTCGCGCACAACCCCAGTGCGCTCGCTCTGTATGCCGGTATCGAGGACTGGCCCGCGAAACAGCGCAACCTCGCGCGCTTCATGTTCCTCCACCCCGCAGCCCGCGATCTCTACGCCGACTGGGACACCCAGCTTGTCGGATGCGTCGCCCGCCTGCGCGCCCTGGCCGGCACCGACCCCGACGCCCCGGATCTGGCCAACCTGATCGGCGAACTTCTCTTGAAAAGCCCGGACTTCGCGAAACTGTGGGACCGCTACCACGTCACCCGCAGCCCCCACACGCGCAAGCCCAAGACCTTCCACCACCCCCAGGTCGGCGAGATCACCCTCAACTTCCAGGGCATGCAGCTCGAAGGCACCCCCGGCCACCGGCTCGGCGTCTACGTCACTACCCCCGGCACGCCCGAGCACGATGCCGTCACGCTCCTCGACATGAGCGCACCCCGGCACACATCGCGACCTGCGCAGGCAGCCACAGGGCGGCCCAGCAAGTAGCCCAGAACGGCTGGTCGCCGCGACCCCGCGGGCACGAGCGCGTGCTGTACGGCTACAAAGCGTCAAGGTCAGTTGGCTCGCGTTGGGCGCGCAGCCAGATAGTCCCACCAACTCCCACCCGCAAGGACAGCCCAGCGTTCCACCGTTTTGAGTTGGATCTCGAACGGGACTGGGCCACCATCACCAGGCGGTGAACTCACCCTCACCGAACGGACCAGGAACCGGGCCCTGTCCGCAGCCTGGGCGCTTGTCGAGCAAGGCATGGCACGGCTCGAGTCTTGGCAGATCTTCCGCGGATCCCGCATCAGCCCGGCCCCATGAGTGTCGTCAGCAAAACTGTCCTCACCCCGGAGAGGCAACGCTGAAAACGCCCACCGCTTCGCTCAATCCTCGCTGAGGAGCCCGGCCTCGGCGGTGTCCTCGGGAATCCCCTCCAGCCGGCGGGCCTGGTCGATCACGGCGGCCACCATCTGCAGGCTGCCGGTGCTCAGGCCGTTGGCGCGCAGGGCGACTCTGCGGACGTCCGCGTCGCGCATCGCTGTGACCACGTCGATCTCGGCCAGCGTCCGTGCCGCCACCTCTTCCTCGAAGAAGTAGCTGGGAGGCACGCCGAAGAAGGCGGCCAGCGCGCGGATCGTGGCCATCTTCGGGTTCTCGTTCTTCCCGGTCCGCAGCTGTTGGATGGCGCTCGCGGTGAGGGAGAACCCCGTCGACTCCCGTACGCCCTCGGCGACCTCCGCGTACGTGTACGGGCCGCGCCCCGCGGGATGCACCTCCCGGAACAGGCGGTCGAGCAGGTCCGCCACGCTGCGGGGCTCCTGCTGCTCGGTCATCGTTGCTCCTCCGGTGGCGGGTGCGAAAGCCATCCACTCTGCTTGCGCTCGCGCCGCATTCTGTCTCCGCTGGCGACATCGTACTTGACGAGCAGACGCAAATGCGATGTACGGTTCTCTCGATATCCGACCAATCCAGTGTTGCACGCCTGGTGGGATGGTGTGTGAAGACGCTGGACTTGCGGCGAAGGCTCGCCCTATGGTTCTGGTCCCCGCACAAGCGGATCAAGGACCGGCGGCACGCCGGACGGGAGGGGGAGATGCGTACGGGAGAACCGTGACCGGGGTGCAAACGCGACCGGCGCCCGGGAGCTACCAACTCCCAGACGCCGGGCCGGCATCCCGAAGGACACCGATTCACATCGCGCGAGCAGCAGCGCAATCTCTTCGCACGAGAACCGCTGCCCGCGCTCCTACGAACAACGGAGTATCGCATGCACACCGCCGACGGCGGAAGTTCGGCCTGCCCGGATGCAGCCCGGCAGCAGCGTCTCGCGGCCCAGCTCGCCGACATGATTCCCGGCGCGGCCACCCTGCGCGTCAGCCTCACCGACCCCACGCAGACCTGGCCCCACCCGCATGCCATCGCGAAGGACGCGGACGGGGCACGGGTGGAGCTGAGCCGGACGGCTGCGAAGACCGCGGCGCGCTGGGTCCTGCGGGTCTGGCCGGAAGCCGACTGGACCCGCCCCCACACCCTGGACCTCGCCACCGCCACCCTCACCCGCAGCGACCTGGTCGCCGCAGGCCGGGGCCGCTGACGTGCCGCGCATCCGATCGATCAAGCCCGAGACCTGGACGAGCGAGACGCTCGCCGAGGTCAGCATCCCCGCCATGGTGACCTTCCTGGCGATGACCAACATGGCCGACGACTGGGGTAGGCACAGGGACAACGCAGCCATCATCTTCGGCATCATCTGGCCGCTGCGCGCCGAGCACGGCGCGGTCCAGGTCGAGGACGACCTCACCCAGCTCGAGAACGCCGGGGCGATCTGCCGGTACACCGGATGCGACGGGCGGCGCTACTTCCACTACCCGACCTGGTTCAAGCACCAGAAGATCGACACGCCCTCCCAGTCCCGCCTCCCGGCGTGCCCGAAGTGCGAACCGCAGCGGTGCGGGGTCTGCAAGGGACCCTGCACCGAGCGCCCCGAGGACTCCCCGAAGGCTCCCGGAGACCTCCCGGAGGGTTCGGAGAACCCTCCGGGAACCCCCGAACCGCCCGCGCAGCCCACGCCGACCCCTCCCGCACCCGCCCGGGGCACCGCCACGTCCGCCCCGGAACCCGCCGACAGCACTCACCGCGAGACCGCTGATGAAACCGCAGGTCAGAAGGGATTCGCCGAACCCTCCCGGAAGGCTCCCGGAAAGGTCGGGGAACCCTCGGGGTCTGGATCTAGGATCTTGGATCCTGGATCTTTCTTCCCTACGGGGCGCGGTGCGCCCGACGCGGGCAGCGTCTCAGCCAACCAGCTCGTCGGGGAGTACGTCGCCTCGTGCGACCAGCGCCCGCCGGGCGACGTGATCGGTCACCTCGGCCGGATGGTCAAGAAGCTCCTCGGCGAGGGCATCGCGGTGGAGCACGTACGGGCCGGGCTGCGGCGCTTCGGGGAGATCCAGGGGCACCCGTCGCGGCTGCCGAGCCTGGTCAACGACGCGATGAACGCCCCCGGCGGGGCGGGGGCCGGTTTGGCCCGTCCGGGATTCCGGCCTAACGTGCCCGCTCACACCGCGTGGACCAACCCGGTCGACGCCGCCACCGCCTACGCCGAGGAGCTGTGATGGGCACCCGAACCCGCGAACCGCAGACCCTCGCCGGTGCCGGAACCCTGGACCGGATGGCCAGGATCCTGGCCTCCCGGAACATCGACCCCGCACTCGCCGTCGCTGCCGCCGCCGTGGCGGACGAGCCGGAGCCGTACTCGCCG